>DASRMO010000067.1:0-3716 GCA_035647895.1 Clostridia bacterium | reverse complement strand
GTTAAGTTAATAACAAATATTAAGGAGGATTACTATGAAACATTTTAAACTGTTACAGCAATATTTATCAAATTTAGCTGTGCTGACTGTAAAATTACATAATGTTCACTGGAATGTAGTAGGCAGAAATTTTATGCGTATTCATAACTTTACGGAAGAACTCTACGATCAGACATTTGAAGATTATGACGAGGTAGCGGAATTATTAAAAACAAAAAATGAAATGCCATTATCCACTATGGCAGAATACTTAGAAAATGCCACTATCAAAGAAGTTAAAGCAAAAGATTTTTCTATAATCGAATCTTTGGAAATTGTTAAAAACGACTTGGAAACAATGAAAGCCTTAGCAACCGATATCAGAAATACAGCGGATGAAGAAGGAGATTTTGAGACCGTCGCTATGTTCGAAGATTATGTAGCACACTACAGCAAGAATATTTGGTTTGTAAACTCTATGTTAAAATAGCATAATAGCATATCTTAAAAGGCATCCTTAACTGATTGAGGATGCCTTAATTTTTTTGCTCCAAATTTCCTTTTACCCCAATTGGGTATTGCGAACCTGTCGGAATCTCCGACAGGTTGAATCCTCAGTTCGCCTTCATCATCCAAAGCTATTATTCCGATATTTGACGGAATGTTATTCCTATTGTATTGACACTATTCCGATGGTGTGGTACTGTAGTTATGAACGGAGGGATATTTATGTTTATGAGCGCAACACAGGCCGCAGAAAAATGGGGAATTTCAGACAGAAGAATAAGGGTATTATGCTCCGAAGGTAAAATCCCCGGCACTTATCGGGAAGGACGTGTATGGAAGATTCCCATAGATGCCCAAAAACCTGCTGACGGAAGATATAAATCCAAAGAAAGTCTCTTGGACATGATAGATCGCAAGAAAAAAGAGCTCGATACTAGACGCCCTATGACACAGGGCGAGGTTGAAAGGCTGGGAGAGCAGTTTGCTGTAGAATACACCTACAACTCCAACGCCATAGAAGGTAATACACTCACCTTGCGTGAAACTGACATGGTTCTTCGCGGGCTTACCATATACCAAAAACCTTTAAAAGACCATCTAGAGGCTGTTGGGCATAAAGAGGCATTTGACTTTGTCGTCGAGCTTACCAAGAACAATGTTCCGATGAGTGAGAATATTATTAAGCAAATTCATTATTTAGTGCTAACAGATAAAAGAGATGACAGAGGTGTTTATCGCCGTGTGCCTGTTCGCATTATGGGAGCAAAGCATGAACCTGTACAGCCGTATCTTATTGAACCCAAGATGGAGCAGCTAATGGTTGATTATGCTAATAATACGGAGCATATTGTTACAAAATTAGCCCGCTTCCATATTGAATTTGAGGGCATCCACCCTTTCATCGACGGAAATGGGCGAACCGGTCGATTGCTTGTAAACTTTGAATTCATGAAAGAGGGCTTTCCGCCAATTGACATTAAATTCACCGATCGCATCGCATATTATAATGCTTTTGATGAATATCATGACAAAAACAATCTTTCGGCAATGGAAAAACTATTTGCAAGATATTTAAATGAGAGATTGGATATGTATCTGCGAATTTTGAAGGATTAAAGTAAATACATCTAGCAAGCGGTGGATTTGCAAGCCAGTCTGACGGCTGGCATCACAGGCTATGGTTCGGGTATTGACACATTGGCCTCAAGTATTATTACGAACCTGCAAGATGGAGGAAGCCTGACGGAGGTTGTCTCTTCAGGCATGTTCGGGGGATTGGGCGCACTCACCAGTGTTTTCATGGTCCTCTTTATTATCATCATGATGAGCTATGCCGTAATCAAGGTGTTCTTCTCGAATCTAAAGCGCGGCGGCATCCTGCTCATTCAAATTGCTGTGGGAAGCCTGCATATGTTTTCTGTACCAAGGGGCTACGGTGACAGATTTGTGCAATGGTTCAAACAAGTCGCCGGCTTATGCCTGACCACGTATCCCCTATATTTTAAGGGTTACATATATTACAGGCTTTATACCCTTGCTTTATCGCCTCCTCGATACTGTCAAAATACACCCTATTTTTTTCTATCGGCAAAGAACTACAGGTATTTATGTGAAATATTTTCGAATTCTTGTTTCCTATGTATTTTGCATATTGCGGTTCAGGACTGCTTTCTTCTTTTGCAATTATTTTAATTCCCGGCATTATATCCTTTTCAACTATTTAAATTTCAGACATTATATTCTTTAAAATATCAATTTTATATAGGTTTGCCTCAGTGTTGAATTCTATATTTTCCCCATCGCTTATAGCTATAATATTACCGTCTAAATCGTTCCGATAAATTTTGATATTACGTTCTTCTAATCTATTTATAATCTCAGTTGTCGGGTGTCCATATTTATTATCCTTTCCTACCTGAATAACTGCATATGCGGGACTTACGGCATCTAGAAAAACGGCCGTAGTCGAAGTATCACTTCCATGATGGCCTACTTTTAAAACATCAGCCTTTAGATTGCGCCCGCTATCCAACATCTCTTTCTCCGATATATCTTCCGCATCCCCGGCAAATAAGAATGAAGTTTTGCCGCATATCATTCTTATGACAACAGAATAATTATTAAGTTCAGTATAGCTCTTACTTTTAGGAGCAAGTATCTCAAAATTCGCATTTCCTAATTCATAACTATCGCCGACGTTTGGAGTTGTAATTTTAAGGCCTTTGTTTTCAATCGCAATTAACACATCTTCGAAGGTTTTGGTGGTATGAATTATATTTGGCATTATCACTTTTCCAATATCAAAGGTATTGATAACTGCATCCAGGCCCCCTATATGATCAGCATGGGGATGAGTGCCTATAACGTAATCCAACCTGGTTATTCCATTTTCTTTAAGATAATCAACCACAATCTGCTCATATTTATTATCCCCTGCGTCTATAAGCATGTTATATCCGTTTTGCTTGATTAAAATAGCATCTCCTTGCCCTACATCGATAAAATGAACCTCTAGGTTCTCTTCCGATTTTATAGTTTCGTCTTTTAATTCTCTCCCGGTGTTGATTTCAATACAATGCACACCATTTTTTTGCTCGTATTTTACCTCAGCACCCATGGCTTGGGAAACAAATCTGAGAGGAACATATGTCCTGCTACTCCCTTTTACAGGAACAAGCACGGCTTTAGTATCTGCAAACCTCCCATCCTGGAAGTCGATTGGCACAATTACGCCGTTTACTACGGCAGTATCTTTCCCAACCTGAATCTCTACATTTATTTCTTCACTGCTTATCAATGCTTTTTGTGTGCTTTCCTCCCATTCCACATCATAACCCATGTCTTCAATTATAATCCTCAGCGGGACCATAGTTCTGTCGGTTTCTGAAATATACGGATATCCTAATTCGTCGGTAAAATTCACTTTTTTATTGTCTATAATCACCTGAAATTGTGAGCCATCGGCAGGTTCGTCGGCATATGTCGTTATACCCAGGCCTAGTATCATGGATAACATTACGACGAATAAAATTAGGTTTTTTATAAGTTTGTTCATGGTTTTTTCCTCCTTTTTAAATCAAAAATTTTCATGTGCAACAATCCTTACATTTAGACTCTACTTAGGCATTTGCGAAACGCCATAACCCCGCATAAATACGGGATATTTCTTCTCAAAAATGATATAACTCCTCACCGATTTATGGTAAAATTGAAGTAACAAGCAACAAATC
>DASRMO010000066.1:0-9251 GCA_035647895.1 Clostridia bacterium | reverse complement strand
ATTATATAATATAACACATTAGGAAATAGCATAACACATAAAAGGGGTGATATCCATAGAACTTTCAAATAGGCAAAAGAAAATTGTGGAAATCGTACAGGAAAACGAACCTATAACGAGTAGGCAAATTGCAAAATACCTCGATGTAACGAGGGCTACATTAAGGCCGGATTTATCGATTTTGACTATGATTGGAATTTTAGATGCAAGGCCTAAGGTCGGATATTTTTATTCGGGCAAAACAGATATTAATATTTTTGCACAAAAAGTAAAAGGCATCAAAGCGGAGGATATTATGTCATTGCCGATTATTGTAACAGAAAAAAATTCAGTTTACGATGCTATAGTCACATTGTTTTTAGAAGATGTCGGGACCATTTTTGTTGTTTCTGAAGGTTCACTTGTTGGGGTAGTATCTCGAAAAGACTTTTTAAAGAGCACTATGTGTGGTATAGATATAAATAAGGTACCCATAGGAATGATCATGACAAGAAGCCCTAATATAGTTACCATATTACCGGAAGATAGCGTACTTCAAGCTGCGATTAAAATTATAGATCATGAGGTGGATAGCTTGCCTGTAGTATTAAAGGAGAAGGAGGGGGAAGGGGAGATAATTAAGATACTCGGCAGAATATCTAAAAGCAATATTACAAAACTATTTGTAGAATTATGCAAAGACTAGGAGGAGAAAAATGGGTAATACAGATATTATTATTTATATAGTATCGGATTCAATAGGGGAAACGGCGGAGGCAGTTTCTAAAGCGGCTATCAGTCAATTCAATATTGAAAGTAACTATGAAATAAGAAGATTTCCATATATAAACGAGGAACAGCAAATTTTAGAGATGTTAGAAGAAGCTAAAAACGAAAATTCAATAATAGTATTCACTATGGTCATTCCGGAACTGAGAAATATATTACTTGATAGGGCCGGTAAATTAAATATTCCGTGTGTTGATATAATGACCTCTATTTTAGGTGCAATAGAAATTGTATTAAAAATTCCTCCTAAACAAGAGCCGGGTTTAATTAGAAGATTGGATGAAAGGTATTTTAAAAAAGTAGAGGCAATTGAATTTGCTGTTAAATATGATGATGGAAGGGATCCGCGGGGATTAAAACGGGCAGATATAGTATTGATCGGTATTTCAAGAACATCAAAAACCCCTCTCAGTATGTATTTAGCACATAAAAACTTAAGAGTTGCTAATATCCCCCTTGTACCGGAAGTTTTGCCTCCTAGGGAATTGTATGAAATTGAGCCAAAGAAAATCATAGGATTAACTACCGATCCGATAAAGTTAATAGAGATACGCCGGGAAAGGCTGAAGGCGTTGGGGTTAAAGGACGAAGCGAGTTATGCAAGTATGCAGAGGATTTTAGAAGAATTAGATTACGCCGAGAAAATTATGAAAAAATTGGGTTGCCCCGTTATTGATGTTTCATCAAAAGCTGTCGAAGAAAGTGCAGGTATTATTTTATCAATATTTAAAAATATGGGTTATGAATTTTCTAATAGTATGTAATAAGTATTATATTTATAGACCCATAAAAAAGTGGGGGTGTCATTATTGAAGAAGTTAGTTTATCCTTTCCAAGAGGGAAATTTAGAAATGAAATCTCTGTTAGGGGGAAAAGGGGCCAATTTATCCGAAATGACTAAAATAGGGCTTCCTGTTCCGTCCGGTTTTACAATAACAACAGAGGCATGTAATCAATATTATAAACATGGTGCTCAACTATGGATTGAGTTAAAAGAGGAAATATTAAAAGAATTAAAGATGTTGGAAGCCATCACGGGCAAGGAATTTGGAAGCAAGGTAAATCCTTTATTGATATCCGTTAGGTCCGGAGCCGTAGTCTCCATGCCCGGTATGATGGATACTATATTAAATCTTGGATTAAACGATCAATCTGTCGAGGGCATTGCCAAGGCTACCAATAATGAACGTTTTGCATATGATAGCTATAGAAGATTTATTCAAATGTTTGGAGATGTGGCCCTCAATATAGAAAAATATAAATTCGATACTATTTTCGAAAAGAGAAAAAAGGATAAGAATATAGAAAAAGACACGGACTTAACTACGGAAGATTTAAAAGATATAACAATGGAATTTAAAAAAGTTATCAAAAAGGAGTCGGGAAAAGAATTCCCTCAAAATTCGGAAGAACAGCTCTTTATAGCTGTAGAAGCCGTATTTGAGTCATGGGATAATCCGAGGGCAAAAATATATAGAAAATTGCATGATATCCCGGATGATTTGGGCACTGCCGTAAATATTCAATCCATGGTTTTTGGCAATATGGGGGAAAATTGTGGAACCGGTGTTGCATTTACAAGGAACCCGTCTACGGGCGAGAAAAAACTATTCGGAGAATTTTTATTGAATGCGCAGGGTGAAGATGTGGTAGCAGGGATTCGTACACCGGAACAGATACATGCATTAAAAGGCAAAATGCCAAAAGTATATGAGGAATTTGTAAGTGTTACCGAGTTATTGGAAAAACATTATAGGGATATGCAGGATATTGAGTTTACAATTGAAAACGAAAAACTGTATATGTTGCAGACAAGAACCGGTAAAAGGACCGCTATGGCTGCCGTCAATATAGCGATAGACATGGTCGAAGAGGGTTTGATCACCAAAGAAGAGGCTATATTAAGAATAGAGCCTACACAATTAGATCAATTCCTGCATCCCACATTCGAAGAGGCAGCACTCAAGAAAGCTACTGTTATCACAAAGGGATTGCCGGCTTCTTCCGGAGCTGCCACGGGTAAAATTTATTTTACACCGGAAGATGTAATAAAGGCAAAAGGTGCGGATGAAAAGGCGATTTTGGTCCGTGTGGAAACTTCCCCTGAGGATATAGGCGGAATGGCAGCGGCTGAAGGTATATTAACGGCAAAAGGAGGGATGACCTCTCATGCAGCCGTAGTGGCAAGGGGTATGGGTAAATGCTGTGTGGCCGGTGCAAGTGAAATTCGTATCGATAATATAAATAAAGTTATGAAAGTTGGAAATAAAAAATTTAAAGAGGGTGACTACATATCTTTGGACGGCAATGAAGGTATTGTATATGAGGGTAAAATTAAGACTCGAACACCGGAGCTCTCGGGAAATTTTGCAGTTTTAATGGAATGGGCGGATGAGTTTAGGAAATTAAAAGTTAGAACAAATGCAGATACGAATAGAGATGCAAAACAGGCATTAGAGTTTGGGGCTGAAGGTATCGGTCTTTGCAGGACAGAACATATGTTTTTTGAAAAATCCAGAATATCTATTGTTAGGCAGATGATACTATCAACTACATTAGAAGATAGGGAAAAAGCATTAGCACAATTGTTGCCTATGCAAAGAGAAGATTTTATAAATATATTCAGAGAAATGAAAGGGCTGCCTGTTACTGTTAGATTATTAGACCCGCCATTACATGAGTTTTTACCCAGCGAGAAAAAGGATATAGTACAGCTAGCTGAGGAGATGGGAATATCTGAAGAGAAATTATTAGATGTGATAAATGATTTACAAGAAGTCAACCCTATGTTAGGGCATAGGGGCTGTCGTGTGGCCGTTACATATCCGGAAATATATGCTATGCAGGCCAGAGCAATATTAGAGGCAGCTATTGACGTATGTCAATCAACGGGGCATGGAATAATCCCGGAAATAATGGTGCCATTGGTCGGGGAAGTCAAAGAATTTGAATATGTAAAGGAGATAATAACAGATGTTGCAAATTCGGTATTTGAGGAAAATAACATAAGAATTCCATATCTGGTTGGGACGATGATAGAAATTCCGAGGGCCTGTATCACTGCTGATGAAATTGCTGAGAATGCAGAATTTTTCTCCTTCGGGACCAACGACCTGACGCAGATGACATTCGGTTTTTCAAGGGATGACGCAGGTAAATTTATCAGGGAGTACATGGATAAAAAAATATTTGAAAAGGATCCCTTCCAAAGAATTGATAGAAAAGGTGTAGGAAAACTGATGCAGATGGCTGTAGATTTAGGCAAAACGGCAAGGCCGGATATCCAATTGGGTATTTGCGGAGAACATGGGGGAGAACCGAATTCGATTGAATTTTGCCATTTGATAGGGCTGGATTATGTCTCGTGTTCACCATATCGTGTCCCGATTGCGAAGCTTGCCGCGGCACAAGCGGCAATAAATTTTCCCCGTTGATTGATAACATCCTGCTCTTTAAATAGGGATATCTATAGGGATTCGGATGTATTTTATAGGTCGGTTCATCATAGCAGAACTCTTCTCTTTAAATAGGGATATCTATAGGGATTCGGATGTATAGCAAAAAAGATTGCTTTTGTGGAGAGATTATTGATTAATATACAAAAGGGCACTGCAACTTAACGAATTTTAAGGTGTAGTGCCCTTTTTTGCCGGTTTGTAAGAACCCTTATGGGAGAATATGTTATAATGCATGTGATTTTGAAGAAGTTAAAAATGATATTACCTGGCCTTATTCTATTATTAATAAATCCAGACTGTATAAAATATGTTATAATAAATCCTAATAATAAAACCGAAAAAATTTTGTGTGGGTAATTATATAAAAAAGGGAGAAGAAGATATGATTATAGGTACTGTAAAGGAAAGAAAGCAACACGAATATAGGGTCGGTATAACTCCGGATAATGCTGCTGCTTATACTGCTGCGGGGCATCTTGTTTATATTGAAACCGGTGCAGGTGACGGTGCCGGTTTTCCCGATGCGGATTATATTGAGTCCGGGGCAGAAATACTATGTACCATGGAGGAGGTATATGCCTCCGTCGATATGATGGTTAAGGTGAAAGAACCGCTGCCGGGGGAATACAAGCTTTTACGCCCGGGGCTCATCCTTTATGCATATCTCCATCTGGCAGCAGATAAACAACAGGCTGAAGCATTGGCAAAATCGAGAACAAATGCAATTGCCTATGAAACCATGGTCGATAATGGGGGCCTGCCCTGCCTGCGTCCGATGTCTGAGATTGCCGGACGTCTGTCTATTCAGGAAGGTGCGAAATACATTGAGAGCTCCTATGGCGGCCGCGGTATCCTGTTGGGCGGCGTTCCCGGTGTTGAACGCGGGGAGGTCGTTATTGTCGGCGGCGGAATTGCCGGTACATATGCGGCTAAAGCATCCATTGGCATGGGTGCACAAGTGACCGTGCTCGATATTAATCTCGCCAGGCTCCAATACCTTGATGATATTTTCGGAACAGGTGTTACCACGCTTTATGCTTCAGAACGTAATATTCGCAGGGCTGTATCGAAAGCCGATCTTGTAGTCGGCACGGTGCTTGTCCCCGGCGGTACTACTCCAAAGGTTATCCGGCGTGAACATCTGAAGTTTATGAAAAATGGTGCGGTTATTGTCGATGTATCTATTGACCAGGGCGGTTGTTGCGAGACCTCAAAAATAACTTATCACGATGATCCTGTTTTTATAAAGGATAAAGTTGTCCATTATTGTGTCGGTAATATGCCCGGTGCTGTTCCCAGGACATCCACAATAGCACTTACCAACGCTACCTTTGGTTATGGTTTGCAGATAGCCAACCTAGGGCTTGAAGAAGCAGCAAAGAAAAGTAAGGTTATTGCTACAGGTGTAAATTACTATAATGGCATGTGTACAAATATGAATGTGGCAAAATCATTAAATGTAAAGTATCATGATCTGATGAGTCTGATTTAATGGGAAGAATTCATCCCGGCATAGGTGCCGGGGTCCTTACATAGATGCTAAAGAATGAAAAAGATAGGCTATATTTTAAAGAAAGGCGGTGGGAATATGAAAACGAAAAGACCTCTGTTACTTGTTGTTTCTTCAGCTTTGATGCTGGTTATCGCTATTCCTATGCTGATGTGGTGCCTTAGTCTAATCAATGGCGCCGCAGTGGACATGACACCCGGCTATACCTATGCCGGTGTGGGCTGCTTTGCTGCAGCGATACTCTATACTTTTTCCATGGTAACGGCTATCGCCGGATTGACATTTGCAAAAAGGCCCTATTATCGACGCTGGTGCCGGGTGATGGGCCTCATCCAGCTGATAGTGAGTGTTGTATTAGTGATTCCAATGCGGGGCTATGTTGTGCTGACATTGCCGCCGATTTTGATTTTGACAATGTTGTATCTGATCGGGGCAAGAAGAAGGGCGGAAGACGATTTCTAGGGAGATTTAGAGGAATACATAATGTATTAATAAGATGTTTCAAATAAGCGAGGAAGGGTTTAGGCCCTTCCTTGTTTTATAATAATGAAGTAGATAATTAAAAGTTTCAGGATGGGGTATAAATAAATTGTAATTGGTAAAGGTTATGTGACATAAAGTATGTTTATTAAAAGAGGGTTTTTAAAATTTTAAACGTATTATAATAAAAGGGGTATTTAATTGTTTGATAAAATATAGCAAGGGTTGTTAAATGGCTATAATATAACAGAAAGGTTGGGGCTAATGAATCTATCTATTAGAAACATTACAGAACAAGCGGAAGTGACCGCTCTATCTCCTTTTGCTCAACTCAGTAAAAATACCGGAGGAAGAATAGAACCGGAACAAGAATGCAGTATCCGTACGGCATATCAAAGGGACAGAGATAGGATAATTCATTGTCAATCTTTTAGAAGCTTGAAGGGAAAAACCCAAGTGTTTATTGTAAACGATGGTTTTTTTAGGACAAGGCTGACACATACATTAGAGGTCAATCAAATTGCACGCACCATAGCAAGAGCACTGAAATTAAATGAAGATCTGACAGAAGCGATAGCAATAGGCCATGATCTTGGACATACATGTTTCGGTCATATGGGGGAATATGTACTTGACAGATTAAACGGCAGGTTTAAACATAATGAACAGAGTCTCAGGGTGGTAGATATTTTAGAGCGGGATGGTAAAGGGTTGAATCTGACATTTGAGGTAAGGGATGGGATACTCAATCATACGGGGCTTAATGAACCCGAAACATTAGAAGGAAAATTAGTAAGACAGGTAGATCGCATAACCTATTTATGCCATGATATTCAGGATAGTATAAGTGCGGGTATTTTAAAAATAACAGATTTACCGTCTGTTGTATTAGAAAAATTGGGGAAGAGCCATAGTGAAAGGATCAACACATTTGTAATTGATATAATAAATATAACGAGAAATAGATTCAAAGAAGGAATCGATATTGATATTCATCAAAGTGAAGAAATCTCACAGGCGATGGATGTTTTAAGAAATTTTATGTTTGAGAATGTTTATTACGGGGAAGCCTGTTCGCAGGAAAAAAGGAAGGCAGAATTTATTGTAGAGTCTCTATATACCTATTTTATAAATAATCCAGAAGAAATGCCCTTAAAATATTACAACAATATATGTAAAGAAGGTTTGTCGAGGAGCACAACTGATTTTATTGCATCTTGTACCGATTCTTATGCTGTTCAGCTTTTTTATGATAAATTTATTCCTTAATAGTAAACATTTAAATTTCTTGGATAATATTCTTAATTATGTTTTTTGGGGTTAAAAAAGGAATTGACAGTATTGATGTCGAATGAAATATACTGTACATGTATATAAAGACAATAGGAATTATAAATTATAAGGTTTGAGAAATTATGTGATAATAGAAGGGAAATATAGAGATAAAATGAAATATACTGTATAGATACTGATAGGTGATTATAATGGGTAATTTTCTTTCCGAAGAGTTGATCGATGAAATAAAGGATGCAAATGAAATAGTGGATGTAATTTCTCAATATATACAGGTTAAAAAAGTAGGTTCTTCTTATAAGGCACTGTGCCCTTTTCATAATGAAAAAACACCTTCTTTTATTATCAATCAAGAAAAACAATTTTATAAATGCTTTGGATGCGGCGAGGGCGGAAATGTAATCAATTTTATTATGAAAATGGAGAATTTGGGCTTTATAGAAGCTATAAGATTATTAGCGAGGAGAGCTAATATTGAAATAAGTATGACGGGGACATCGGAGGAAATAAAAAGGCAAATCAAAGAAAAAGAACTTTGTTATGAAATTAACAAAAAAGCAGGCCGATATTTTTATGGCAATCTGACTAAGCAACCTAATAATCCGGCTTTAAAATATTTATTAGGAAGGGGAATTATCCCTAAAACGCTGGCAAACTTTGGGCTGGGTTACTCTATAAATAGTTGGGACAATTTGATGTTGCATTTACAAAAGGAGGGGTATAGTCTGGATGATATTCAAAAATGCGGGCTAATACGCCAAAACAAATCTGATGGATATTATGATTATTTTCGTAACAGGATAATGTTTCCTATATTTAATATAAGAGGAGACATAGTAGGATTTGGCGGTAGAGTGATCGATAATTTAATGCCTAAATATTTAAATTCACCGGAAACGCCGGTGTTTAATAAAAGTAATATACTTTACGGTTTAAATTTTGCTCGTAAAAATATTAAAGATAGGCAAATAATACTAGTTGAAGGATATATGGATGTTATAGCCCTACATCAGGCAGGTTTTAAAAATGTTGTAGCCTCCTTAGGCACCTCTTTAACCGGCTATCAAGGAAAATTGCTTAAAAAGTATTGCGATGAAATCATAGTATGTTTTGACGGCGATGAAGCGGGGGAAAAGGCAACCATAAGAAGCCTGGAGATATTGGATGAAGCGGGTTGCCAATTTAGAGTAATGATTTTACCTGACAAGAAAGATCCGGATGAGTTTATAAAAATTCATGGCAGGGGCAAATTTCAGGAACATATTGACAAATCAATGAGTCTAATTGATTATAAGATGTTTTTGGCAAAAAACAAATATTTTGGGAATACTATAGAAGATAAGGTCAGGTTTGCAAAAAAAATATCAAATATTATAAAGGATATAAAGAGCCCGATAGAGAGGGAGGCCTATATTGAAAAAGTTGCGAATGAAACAGGTATTTCGAAAGAATCTATCGGGTTGGAAGTATTAGATAAAATTGAAAACTCATCTGTTAATAGGAGCAATTACAAATATAATCCGAATTACAGAAAATACAATAATTATATAAAAATGGTACCGTTGGTTGAGCGAAAAGGTCATATTATAGCAGAAAAACAATTAATTAAATTTATGATTACTGATAATAAATTGATAGAGCATATATTAAATGATATTTCGGCAGAAGATTTTTCCGTAGCGGAGCACCGAGAAATAGTGGCATATTTAGCCTCAAATATGGATAACATGAAGGATAAGAGG
>DASRMO010000065.1:0-2009 GCA_035647895.1 Clostridia bacterium | reverse complement strand
AAAATAAATTTTAATATACCGCCGATTCTAAAGAATGAAACCATTAAGGAAATAAGAATAATTCCCAAACAAAATGCAGGGTTCTTTGAAATCCAATATATCTATGAAAAAGAGATTTCAAATGGTACATATAATAAAAACAATGCCCTAGGCATCGATTTGGGAATTAATAACCTTATGACCTGTGCTGTAAACAGCGGCAAAACATTCATCATCGACGGCAGAAAGATAAAATCTGTTAATCAATATGCCAACAAGAAAAATGCCGGACTTAAATCCGTTTTGGATAGACAGGGACTTAAAACTTCAATAAGATTAGATAAACTCTGGGCTAAAAGAAACAACATTATAAACGACTATATCTTAAAATCCTGCAGATATACAGTGAATTATTGCAAAGCAAACGACATCGGCACTGTTGTCCTAGGTTTTAACAAGGATATGAACAGGAATATCAACCTAGGTAAAAAGAACAATCAAAACATAGCCGTCCTCCCGATGGGCAAAATAAAATCCACCTTGGAATATATGTGTAAGCTAGAAAACATCGACCTTCATATCCAAGAGGAAAGCTATACCTCCAAAGCATCTTTCTTCGATAAGGATAATATGGCAAAGGATACTGTATTTTCCGGCAGAAGAGCCAAAAGAGGACTGTACAAAACCAAAACCGGCAACATATTAAATGCCGATATAAATGCAGCCCTTAATATCCTCAGAAAAAGTAACGTTGTAGGTTTAAATACCTTATACACTAGAGGTTTTGTGGATGTACCGAAAAGAATAAGGCTAATTTAGCAATCTTCTTTTAAAAGAAGCTCCATCCATGAAATGGTTGGAGTCATTCACAGCCAGTGAATTGGGCCACTCTGATATTAATATCACAAGAATTTATGCCAGGCTTCCCGACCCGGAAGTTGTCAGATTATACCGTAAATATATGGGGTAGACTAAACGGTATTAACCCGGAAGCTAGTTGTAGTGCCCGGAATAAGATAATAAATAGGCTAAAAAAAGGCCACAAAATGCGGCCTTTTTTTAGCCTATTTATAACTAATGCCCAATTTTCAGCAAGCTAAAAGATTCCTCCATAGTGCTAGGGGTATATGTTTTTAGCAGACGGTAGTACCCCAGGTTGCAACGTCCGATAAAACCTATTAACCTGAATTGTTTTTTATTATTATACCCCACAAAACCGTATATATAAAGGGTTTTAGCCTAACCCTAATAAAATCCTATGAAACATATGTGCTATAAAGCTGTTTAAAAAATATCCTAAATTAAAACAGTTTTATAGCAAATGCGGCTCGCTTTGGAGTAAAGGCTATTTTGTATCATCAGTAGGACAGGCAAGTAGCGAAACAATAAAAAAATATATAGAGGCACAAAAAAAGGATGATTAATATATAAAAAAAGAAGAAAGGGGTTAAGGTTGCTATGGCAGTCCATAATTTAAAAACCGAAGACAAAAAAGCACTAAAAAGTATTCGTAACCCTTCTCAAGATAGGTAGAAGATATGCGTTAATGTGGCCGGTGGGCTGCTTGCATATCGATTAGGTTTTTTCCGCTGTAGTGAGTGCCCGGTTCCAAAGTCTTCGGATGTACGAGCCGGGAGAAACTATAACAACAGCTTTTTTCTTATTAAGCTGTAGGAAGAACCCACGCGGGCTTGCCCCGTGGAGAGGTCAGAAGCAACCTAGGTTTTCCGATAATCACTTCTACTTTACCTTTTATTTCTTATAGCGGGATGTCCATGATTATAAACATGACCCTAATTGGCATAATGCTTTCAGTGTTTAAATCCGGTGATATAGTGAAGGACGAATTATTATTACAGAAAAATGATTAATGATAATTTTTAAGACGGTACATGAGGCCGGTATAAAAACATATTGACCCCTTTTTTAAATATCCCGGAAAAATTATTTGCAATTTTCCCCAAAAAGTACTTGCAAAAAATAGAAATCGGGTTATGATATAATATAATAAAAATATATAGGGGGATGCC
>DASRMO010000064.1:0-2103 GCA_035647895.1 Clostridia bacterium | reverse complement strand
GATACCTTAGAAATTGGAATTATTGTTGTTCCGTCTATTGTTTCCACCGCATCACCGACAATAGTGTTGACATCTACCATCTCTTTGATACTTTCCATGGTGGTTTTCATCAATGATTCTATTGGATGTTCATTCATTTTTTTACACCATCCTTTATCTGTGCTAATAATACTTTTATATTCGCATTAATAATATAGCCTAATTTAATGCTAAATATACAGTCAATAGTCGTTTCAAAGGTATTGATATTATAGTTTGGAACCACGTTTATCAATACTTCGGGAAGGTCATAACTTTTATTTATGAGGAAGATAACAGATGTCTTTACAGCCCATATGGCACCTACCATAATAGCCGTTTCGGCTGCATCACCCGTGCCGATCTCCGTATACCATGATATATTATTTAAGATAAGATTTTCCTTAATTTTTTTTATGTAGGGCTCATATTTAATATAAATTTTTTTATAATTATCTATTACTTTTTTTATTTCATATATATTATGTACGGGTTTATCATCGTCAATCGGTTCATTATCCTTATCTATCCTTGCCTGAGTGCCGATTTCCGGTGGGGGGATATTCCCGTCTGTTTTAACTATGTCCATAGCGGAGATTTTTTTGGTATATTTTAATATACCGTACAGGCCTGTCCAATCTATAACTATATCATTATCTTCTCCGCGTTTAATGTAACTCAGCCTGACCTTCAGATTTGAGTATAATATTCCAAATAACAGAATCCCCGATACTGCTATTATAAAAATCAGCATTTTAAATTCTCACCTTTATTTATATTATATTGATATTCTTTCCAATATTTCAAAATATACACATAAAGGCTGCAATCTTAAAAAACAGAGTAGTGCAATGCACTACTCTAATTTCCCATCATTTTATTAAACATTCTTCCTAATATATCAACTACCGATGCCTTCGGTACATCCTCTTTTGATACAATATCCATCCTTCCGACCTCGTCCCCATCCAAAGTAACTATTATCTCACCTATTTTATCACCTTTTGATACCGGTGCATTGACAGACGGCGGAAGTGCTATTTCTTTTTTAACATTGCCTTCCTTGCCTTTTTCAACCAATACATTTAAATCATCCCTTGTAACCGCCTTTAATTCAGTTTCCTTTCCTTTATTTAATTTAACATTTCCTATAATATCACTTTTTTTAGCTATTTTAACCGTGCCGAAATTAGCAAAACCGTAATCCAGCAATTTAGCCGCTTCGTTAAAACGAGTCGAAGAGCTGGGTGCGGCCATTATTACCGCTATAAACGTACTGTCTCCCCGGGTTGCGGATGCGGAAATACAGTGGAGGGATTTGCTCGTATATCCGGTTTTTATACCGTTTATTCCCTTATAAGTCTTGATAAGTTTATTTGTATTGACCAGTGACTGTACAGATTCCTTTTTGCCGACCACCACGGTATCCATCCATGTTGTGAGCCACTTTTGAACTTCCTCATGTTTTAATAATTCTTTGGACATCAGAGCCACATCATGGGCAGTTGTAACCTGGCCTTCCGCATCCAGGCCATTTGTATTGACAAAATTTGTATCATTCATACCCAGTTCTTTGGAGCGATCGTTCATCCGCTTCACGAACATCTCTTCGGTGCCCGCCACATGCTCGCCCAGTGCTAGGGAAGCATCATTTGCGGAGCGTATGGCTACACCTTTCATCAACTCTTCTATTGTCTTTGTCTCTCCGGGTTCAAGATAAAGCTGTGTCCCTCCCATTTTTGACGCTCTTTCACTGACGGCTGCCTTATCGTCAAGGGTGATTTTGCCGTCTTCAATAGCTTCCATCACCAGGAGCATTGTCATGATTTTTGTTATACTTGCGGGGGCTAACTGCTCGTGTATATTTTTCTCATATAGAATTGTTCCTGTCCCGGCATCCATCAACAACGCAGACTTTGCATCTATATCGAAAGGCTGTGTTTCTGCATAAATATTTGAGATAGGTAAAAATAAAGAAATTATCATCAGTATACACAGTGGTAGATTCCATCTTTTTCTTTTTTTATTCACTTAGTATCCTCCTCATTACATATTTAATATTAGGTTTTCCAGCTGAGTATTTTG
>DASRMO010000063.1:0-2113 GCA_035647895.1 Clostridia bacterium | reverse complement strand
GGGTATATGATATAATAGAGAAGAGAGGTCATACGAAATATGGAGATGATTGGTTATGAAAAAATGTTCTATATGCAATAAGAATATAGCAGTGATTTTTGCTACGAGGATGGAAAATGGAAAATCTGAAATGAAAGGCATATGTATAGAATGTGCTAAAAAGATGGGTTTGCCCATAATAGATCAATTGATGGAACAGACAGGTATGACTGAGGAGGAAATGCATGCTTTTTCCCAACAGATGAACGATATGTTTGAGGAGATAAGTCTGGATGATATGAAAAAGGATAATTTCTTGAGTGATTTATTTAAGGGTTCCTCAAATATGTTCAAAAAAGAAGAAGATCCGGATATGGATGAAATTTTAAAAAGCGATTATGAAGAAGAAAACGATGATTATGGGGACAAATATATTGGGGAAAGATTGGCTAAAAAGAAAATGAGAAAGAGCAGAAAAAAGAAATATTTAGATTCCTATGGTGTTAATCTTACGAATAGTGCAAGAGACGGGGAAATAGACAAAATAATAGGCAGGGATAGGGAAATTGACAGGGTAGTGCAAATATTAAACAGAAGATTTAAAAACAATCCAATATTGATTGGGGAACCGGGTGTAGGTAAAACAGCTATTGCCGAAGGTTTGGCTGTCCGTATTGTAGAAAGGCAGATCCCCGCAAAATTGTTCAATTCCGAAATTTATCTGTTAGATTTGACTGCCATTGTGGCCGGAACCCAATTTAGAGGACAATTCGAAGGCAGAATGAAGGCTATCATAGAAGAGGCCCAGAGATATGGAGATATAATTTTAGTGATAGATGAGGTCCATAATATTATGGGTGCAGGGGAGGTTCATGGTGGTGTTATGAATGCTGCCAATATTTTAAAACCTGCTTTAGCCCACGGCGATGTTCAGGTTATCGGCGCAACTACATTGGATGAATATAGAAGGCATATCGAAAAAGACTCTGCACTGGAGAGAAGGTTTCAGCCGGTGATGATAGAAGAACCCACAGTGGAGGAGACTATTGAAATTCTAAAGGGGATTAAAGGCTATTATGAGGATTATCACAGGATTATAATATCGGATGAAGTGATAGAAGTAGCAGCAAAGTTATCGGAGAGGTATATTACCGACAGATATTTACCTGACAAAGCTATAGATGTGATAGACGAAGCAGGCTCCAGGGCGAATTTAAAAAATCTTGGGCTTGTGGAATTAGAATATTTGAAGGAAGAGCTGCAATTCATAAAAGAGATGAAAGAAGAATTCACCAGGAGTAATGATTATGAAAAGGTTGCCCAGTATAAGATGGACGAATGTAAGGTTTTAGATAAGATAGCGGAGTTGGATAAAAAGGTGGACAATACTTCTCTTACGGTAGAAGATATAACCTTTGTGATTGAATCCTGGACTAATATTCCTGTGGGTAAAATCACCAAGGAAGAGGCCGGTAGATTACTAAATCTTGAGGAGCATTTACATCAGAGAGTAGTGGGCCAGCATGACGCCGTCAGAAGTCTGTCAAGAACCATAAGGCGTAATCGTTCCGGTTTCAGGAAAAAGAAAAAGCCGGCATCATTTATATTTATAGGTCCTACCGGAGTAGGCAAAACAGAGCTGGTGAGGGCCTTGGCGGAAGAATTATTTGGTAGTGAAGATGCTATGATTCGTTTAGATATGTCGGAATACATGGAAAAGCATACAGTTTCCAAGTTGATAGGGGCTCCGCCGGGATATATAGGATATGATCAGGGAGGACAGCTGACGGAGAAAATCAGAAGGAGACCCTATTCGGTTATACTTTTAGATGAAATTGAAAAAGCACATCCGGATGTCTTTAACATGCTGCTTCAAATTTTGGAGGATGGCATATTGACCGATAGCCAGGGAAGAACCGTGTACTTTGAAAACTCGGTGCTTATCATGACATCCAATGCGGGAACCCAACTAAAATCCAGCGGCATAGGTTTTGGCAAAAGGGGCTATGAGGCCTTAGAAAGCAGCGCTAAAGATGCATTAAAAGAGATATTCAGGCCGGAATTTTTAAACAGAGTTGATGAAATTGTCGTGTTTACAAAATTGTCTGAGGAAGAGCTCAGGCAGATTGTGGAT
>DASRMO010000062.1:0-5075 GCA_035647895.1 Clostridia bacterium | reverse complement strand
CTGAGCAACCAGCGGCATAAAATATTAGACCTGTCAAAAATACGGGTTTCTTTGTTGTCTTCAAAGCTATTCTTTACCTCTCTCTTGATATTATCCGCAGTAAGATAAAAACGGTTTGTAAGTTGATCCATAGTGACTTGGCTGCCATCACCGAGATCAAACATATTTTGAAACATTTCATGTTCATATTCGCGTGCATCGTCCGACAGATCCTTTAATTTGGTAAATACAAAACTTTTTTTGGTGCCGAAAATCTTTTTCGTTTCGTGTTCTGTAATCGACAAATGCCCCTTGTGTGCCCAGTAAACTATTAAAGATGTTATATCGAAGGGGTCGACTCTTCCGTCAATCAAAAAACCCGCATCTGCACTTGTTATTCCCTGTGGCGGATAAAACTCTACCGTTGGGAAACTTTGTTTTTTGCGTCCTGTAACCATCCACAATGCCGCCCCAACTCCTATCGGAATAATTGACAGCAGCCACCCGAAACTTGCCATACCTTCCAAGCCTACCTTTTTTGCCTGGGAAAAGTATCCTTCGGGAAGGGGCAAAGCTACCGTCAGTCCTTCATTGGGCTCAAGTTGAGTTGCCAATTCACCCTCTATGGAAGTTTCAAAAACAGACCAGTACACTTTATCATTTTGGGTGCTGCCCTTTTTCCCATATGTAAAATTGAGCCTCTCATTCGGAAAATATTTAGGCATATCGATTTTAAAGGTAACATTGTCAATTGTACAGTCCCATTCTAATCCAATCAAATTCCAATAAAGTTCGTCCATATCCTTTAAACCGTCATCTCCTATGGTGTATAAATAAGATATAATGTATTTTTCCGAACTATTTGCATACCTGTCAGGATCCCCTATTTTAATATTAAAGTCCCCGGATGCTCTGTCGGTAGAAAATTTATGCCCTTGCACATTAACATCAGAAATCAAAGCTGTTTTGCCTCGATAAGTTTTTAACGGTATATTGCGTATAATACCGTGCCTTTGCTCTGTAAATTCAATATCAATGGTTTCGGTAATTAAATAGCTGTTGTCCTCATTTACCGTCATATCTATATCAAAAGCAGTGATATTAAATGCTTCTATACCATATACCTGTGCAGTAAAAAAAGTTACAAACAGTACAATTGAAATAATGCTCAATCGTTGTGCTATTTTCATTGTCCCAGCTCCTTTATTTAAAATCGTATCTGCACATTTTCACGTTCATGTTCATCTACCATAAAGTATGGATACCTTTTAAAACCTAGAATCATGGCATACAGATTTGATGGAAACATCTCCACCTTATTATTCATGACCTTAACTACACCATTGTAATATTTACGGGATTGTGATATGTCATTTTCAAGTGATACGAGTTGATTTTGTAAATTCAGAAAATTTCCATCCGCTTTAAGCTGGGGATAATTTTCAGAAATAGCAAATAATGATTTTAATGCTCCTGAAAGAACATTTTCATTTTGAGTACGCTCTTCAAAGGTCTGTGCACCCATCGCCATACTCCTCGCTCTGACGACACTCTCCAATGTTTCGCGTTCATGTATAGCATATTGTTTGACAACTTCTACCAGATTAGGAATCATATCATAACGCTTTTTCAGATAGATATCCATAGTAGAAAATGCTTCGTCCGACTGATTGCGCAGTTTTACAAAACCGTTATAAGAAATAGCCAGCATTATCAGTAATAAAATAACAATAGCAATGACGATCAAAAATATAGTCATGTACATTACCTCCCTTCCATTTTAAATTAGTAAAACATTCAAACTGATTTTAATAATGAGCCTCACAAAATTATGCCAAATACAATGCCAATCAATACTGATTTAAATATTATTCATCATGTTATCTAAGATAATACCCACAAATAACAAAACTGTCCATCATTTATCTAAATTATAATTATATTTTTGGGTATATTTATGATTCTGGTGAGACCGGTGCACCTTTCAACAGGACACTTCCGCAACTTTCACAAAAATTATCACGTGCATCGCATATGCTTCCGCAGGGTGTACAAAAAATTGTCGTATCTAGAGATTTGTCATATTTCTCTAAACAGTTCAAATATCTATAACCGTGATAACGAACATAGTCACCGGCTCTGAAATATTCGTACATGATAGAATTGTCTTCCTTTATTAATTTATATAAGGAACCATCTTGCTTACGAATAAAAACAACATAATCAGTATAATTTTCTTTATATTTTTTCCCATCCTTATTTTTTCTGGTTCTGGTTTTTTGAATAACTTTTTTATCCTCTACCACACCTTCCCAATCAGGCTTATTCCTGCCCCGCAGAGATAATAAAAATACTATGCCTATAACCCAAAACATAGCAACTATCACCTTGATAACAAGAATTCCCTCCGAATCAAGTTCTATATCGTCGATAAGCAATAAAATTGTAGGGATCAATATGCTCAACCCTATTACCCAGATTAGCACAACACAGCAGTACTTCTTAAAATAGTTTTTAAAGCAAGGGTGTCTATTTTGATCCGACCAACCTATACCACCTGCCCCCAATGCCGAATCACTGCCGTATTTATTTTTCCCGCTATATTTTACGCCACAGTTGGGGCAGGCTTTCTCCCCCTTTTTAATCTTCTCTCCACAATTCCAGCAATAAAAACTTCCGTACCCTCTGATTTTTATACTCATTTTTTCGGCCCTCCTGTCTATAAATGTCGATTATATATTCATTATAAAATAAAGATTTCCTCTTTTCATCAGATGACACCTGTAATTCAATGACAAAACTCAAAAGTGTCATTGAATTACATATTCCTATGTGCTAAACTGAAGCTAATATATCAAAAAGGGGGGAACTTTCTTGGATTTTAAAACAAAACTCAACCTGTTATTTGAACAACTGAATTTCACAAACATCAGGGTAGCCCGTTATGGTGGCTTAGATGCCTCCCTTATAAGCAGATTCAGAAACGGAAAAAGAATCCCTTCTTCCGGCAGCAAACAGCTCCAACTGCTCAGTCACGGCATTGTGCTTTTGGCGGAAGAACAGGAAAAAATTGAAGAATTATGTAATATTTGCGGTTTTTCTGCTTGTGAAACACAACATCTTTTTCTTAAGCTCGAAAAGTGGTTAAACAGAGAAGATTCTGAATTGAAACCGAAACGAAATGTAAAAAAATCAAATGTAACTACTGCAAAGGATGAAATCGGATTTATTGCCTTTTCTAAAAAAATGGATACTTTAATGAGTTCATTTGGAGTTACAAATGTCAGTTTAGCAAAATCCCTTCACATAGATACCTCATTGATAAGCCGTTTCAGAACGGGAACGCGAAATCCGAGCCTGAACAGCTGGTTCCCCCAACAATTTTGTCATTGGATGGCCGAATACATATTTACACTGCCACCGGAGATACGTGAAAACAGATTGCTTCCTCTGATTGGAGCGCCCATACCAAATACGGTCAAACTTCTCAATGAACGTTTATTGGAATGGATGTACAGCGACTTTAAGTTTAAGGATTTGTGTTTGTTCAATGAATTTTTGAATAGATTGGAAAATTCGCACACCCCCTTCACTATTTCACCGAAGCTCATGGAATCAATAAAGTCGGTGCCCATATACGGCAGGGCGACCAAAACTTTTATTGGAATTAACGGGCTGAGAAACGCAATCATACATTTTTTAGTTTTCGTCTCTATGCATTCAAAACCCTACACATTGTATCTATATTCCGATCAACCCATGGACTGGCTGATCAACGATCCGGAATTTTCAAATGTATGGTCATTATTGATGCACATAACTCTGCAAAATAAAAATAAAATACACATTATACACAATATCGACCGGTCAACCTCGGATTTGTTTGAAGCTATTGAAAGATGGCTTCCCCTGTATATATCCGGGTTAATACAGTCTTTTGTTTGTGAGAAAGATTTAAAAGGCCGTTTCCATCAAACCATGTTCATTGCTCCGCAAATCTGCAGTATAAATGCATCTTTTGTAGCGGGGACAGAAGATTCGGCAAAATATTTGTTCACCACCTCCGAACCCCTCATAGAATATAATTATCAACAATTTCAGGCACTTATGAAATACAGCAAACCTCTACATAGGACATATACTTTTGAATCTTTAGGTGCTTATAATGATTTTGTCAAAAAAACTTCTTTGTCGACAGAAGTATCCGGCAACCTCATATGTACCCCTTCAATAGCAACCATGCCCGATAATTTATTTGAAAAAATTATAGAACGCAATAATCTATGCAGTCAAAGTATAAACTATATCAAGGAATATAGAAAAAACAGTATGGAAACATTTAATTCGGGCCTGGACAAGTCTGAGGTCAATGAATTTGTCGTGATGCCTAATCAAGATGACATCCTTGCCGGGAAAGTTAAACCGGATTTACCTTCGTTTGATATTTATTATACTGCTGAGGAATTTATACAGCATATACAAAATATTATTCGGTTGATAGATGATAATAATAACTATTATTTTCGCCCTTTATTTGAGAACCCTTTTAAAAATCTTATCATATCTTCATTTGATGACGGGCGGTCCTTTATCACCAAAACGGAAAAACCTATCACGGTTTTCCTGCTTGAAAATAAATTAATGAACCAATTCTTTGCAAAATATTTAAATAACCTATACCGGAAGGTTGAACCCGGTGCCTACCATAAAGAGAATATTCGAACACAATTGATGAAATATATTGAATTAATAAAGGGCAAACCGTAGGCACTGCCGCAAGCCTTGCATTGAATAAAATAAACTCTTCTAAGTTGGTGACTATTTCACTTGCTGTTCTCTGCCGCAAGCCTTACGTCGAATGAAATAAACATCTTTTGAAAATGATACGCGGGAAAAGAAACACTGTTTTATTTTAGAAAAAACACGGAGACGGGGAAACAACAACCCCGTCCTTTTTATTTTCATAACATTATAACGTTTTCAAATTCTGATATTTCCCTGTTTAAAGATTGCTTTATCCGGGGTATATACATACTGAAAAAATAACCTGCAGGCCCAATTTTATGATATTATGTTATCAATCGTATAATGAATAT
>DASRMO010000061.1:0-7991 GCA_035647895.1 Clostridia bacterium | reverse complement strand
GAGTATAACTTCTGGGGAATGGTAAGGGGACGCTTTGTTTGCCATATTTTTGTCGTAGCATAAGATTATGGAGCCAGATCCAAAAAGGCCACGGTGTCTGACTCCTTGGTTTTTTGTGCGCCGCGGAGTATAACCTTTGTGGCACAGTTAAAAAATGTGCCACTGTACCTGACCCCCTGGTTCTTTTCTAAAAATATAATCAATTTATCTAAAAGCACAGTACTTGTTATTGAAGAGGATAACGGTAAGCTAGGCTTGCGGAAGGTATTATTTCAAAAATCATGCGAGAGGAGAAAGAAAAATGAGGCCTAAATTTTGCGAAAAATGCGGCAATAAATTATCCGAAGAAAACATATTTTGTGAACGTTGCGGCTGGAGGATTGTCGGCAATGGTGAAACAACGGATCATGATAAGATTACTGACTATGATGAGACCTCAGATCATGACAGTGCTATGAGCCATGACGAACTCGCGGATCATGATGAGACCATAGTCCATGACGAAGTAGAGGGTAATGATGGAATCACTGGTTATGCCGGAGCCGCGGGCCATGATCAGGTCGCAGACCATAGCCCTGGTGAATGTGATAAAGGCACAGGCCATAGGCCTGGTGAACACGATAAGCCCACAGGCCATTGCCCAGGAGACTATAATAAATCCGCAGCCCATAGCCCGAGAGTCCCTCCAACAACGGCGGCAAGTGTTAAAGATTCACCGAAGACAAAAAAGAAAGACTTACCATTGCCTGTTTTAATCGGAATACTGGTTATTCTTGTGGGTGGTTTTGTTTTATGGAAAACGGTTCTTAAAAGCGCGGAGTTGATGGAACCCCCGTTGGTTTCCGATGCAGGGGTATTTTTTGCTGATTTCGGTAGGGACAGCTGCCTATACCGCGTGGATTTGGACGGGAAAAACAAAAAAAGGCTCAGCAAGGATTATATCAAGGCTATGGACATGGAAGATAACTGGATATACTATTCAAGTATTTTGGGAATTTATAAAATTCGGGACAACGGTACCGATAAAACCGATCTTTTCGATAAATCAGCAGAATATATTCAGGCCGCGGACGGTTGGATTTATTTTGTTGAAAGCGGTGATTATAATATTTGCCGTATTAAGACGGACGGGACCGAATTTGAACAGTTAGGTGACGATTTTGCCTGTGCCCTGAGGCATGAGGCAGGTTGGTTATATTACAGAAATGCAGATGCCGGCCATTGCATTTTCCGTATTCGTACGGACGGATCCGACCGGCAGCAAGTAACTACAGATAAGATCAGTTTTTCCAATTATGATGTCTCGGATGGGGTAGTATATTACAAGGACGATGATTCGGGATATCTTTGTCGTGTCAATGGAGACGGAACCGGAAGGCAAGAGCTGAATGAACATCCTACATATTCTATTGTGGTAAAAGATGATTGGATTTATTATGGAGAGGGATGGCAGGGGCATCCGACTAAAATGCGAATTGACGGATCGGAAGGGACAAAAATTAGCGATGATAATATGGAACATTCTGCTATTTTCGGTGATTGGATTTATTATGCCGATTCGAGAAAAAGAGTAGGGCTTTATAAACTCAAGATTGACGGCAGTGAGAAAAAAAAGCTGAGATAACAAGATACGGGAACCCAAAAATGTCCTTCGGAATATACTAAATCAGGGGTACAATTACATCGAAACTACAATAATAGATACCCTTTGCAGATTATCATAAATTATTTAATAAAATAGGGGGGACATTATATGAACCTTTTGCCGGAATCGGAATTAGTTATGATACCGGGCGGAACGCTGATTACCAACACTCCTGAAGAGGGGCGCGCACTGGCAATGATTATAGCCCGCCACACTGTTCACAATATTCAGCCCGATTTAGATATTCTTACATGTGGACGCATGTCATATTCCATAGATCCCGATAGCCTTATTGCCGCAAGCCAGGTTGTTGCTATAGAGTTTCAGACCATAGCCGAAGCTAATAATTATTGGCGGCATAATTGTTATTGGGAGCCTTGGGGACACGATGAATCCTGGGCGAGGGATATTTGATCAGCAATCTTGACCTAACAGCGGGATTCTTTAGATGCTCTTAAATTCTAAATTAAAAATATTTAGTCAATAATCCCTGCTGATACAAGATGGCAATCATTAGCGGGGATTGTTTTACCAAAGAAAGGGGATATAAATGAGATTATTTATAGCTATTAATTTTGAGGACAAACTGAAAAATGCAATTCAGAATATAATACAGGATATCAAAAAATATTCCAAACAGGGCAGATTCGTTGAAAATGAACATATGCATCTTACCCTGGAATTTTTAGGAGAAATTCCTCCGGCGAAGGTAGGCTTGATAGAAGAGGCTCTGGGAAAAATATCAGATCGGCCGTTCACCCTTGAACTGTCTGAAATTGGATATTTCAAAAGAAGAGGCGGCAGTATCTATTGGATTGGCCTCGAAAGAAATAAAGCCCTGCTCAGGATTCAAAAAAAGCTCCACAATTTGCTGCTGGAAAGTGGGTTTGAATTGGAGGATAGGGAATACAGGCCTCATTTAACTATAGGAAGAAAGGTAACAATGGACAGGGATTTTAATCCCGGCAAATACATAGGGCAATTAAAAAAATTAAAAATCACCGTTGATAAAATTGATCTGATGAAATCGGAAAATATAGACGGGCAATTAAAGCATACTGTTATTTTTTCTAAAGAACTTCGTTAGATAAGAAAAAATAAAGAGGTAGGGGCCAAAACAGATGAAGGGACTTTTGTTATGTGCGTTATCCTGCATCCTTGCCTTATTTCTTAATCCGGAAAAACAGAGCAGGCAAAATGTTTCCCCCATCACAGGCAAAAAATCTCGCATTTTGTTTGTCTATTTGATTGGCGAAATGCCCCTTGTACCGGGCAAAACATCCCGCATTTTATTTGCTTCATTTGATTGGCAAAACATCTTTCCATCTCGAGCAAAACTCCCGCACTCTGTTTATTTAATAAATATATAAGAAAGCAAGTATCCCATTATCAGCCCTCCCAGGTGTGCTGTGGTGCTTATACTTGGGACTACAAAGGTCAGAATCAGATTTATCGTAATAAGCGAAAAAATCTGTTTTCTTCCCCCGGGAGTTACCATGTCTCCATGTCGATGCACCAGATACAAAAAGGCTCCCAAGATTCCAAACAAGCTACCGGAGGCGCCTGCGGATATAGAATTAAAATTAAATAAGAAAGTTACCAAATTCCCTCCCACACCTGTCAGCAGGAAAAAGAGCAGGAATTTTTTGGGTCCCAAAAGTCTTTCTATCTGAGGCCCAAATGTATATAAAGCATATCCGTTAAAAAATATATGTGCAATTCCGATGTGAATGAAAATGGAGGTTATAAGCCTGTAATATTCGCCGTACATTACAACAAAAGGGGGATATAGGGCGCCAAATTTTATCAGTGTCTGAACATTTGTAGTCCCACCGTTCAGGGTGATAAATATAAAATAGAAAATCATTATTGCTAAAAGTATAAATGTTACCTTGCTCCTCCTATAAAAAAATGCCAATCTCGCTGTTAACATATTTTTCTCCTTATTCGACAGGGACTGCCTTTTTAATCATAAACTTGTTTATGTGTGCAATTCCACCGGCTATAGAAATCAGTTTAAATAGTTCTTCCTTATCATAATTACCCCACCATGAGCCTGCTAAAACTTTAATATTTGTATCCCTAAATGCTTCGGGGAACATGGGTGTGGAAGAGCCCACCATTATTATTGCCCTTGCATTCGAGCATATTTTTAACAGATTATCTATGGTCCTATTTATTACGGTAGTTCCGGTCAATATTACGATATTGCATTTGGGCAGGAGCCCGGCTTGCTCATCCATTGAACGAATATCTTTCGCTTCCTCTTCAAATTCGGAAACTGCCTCATCAAAGATTATCAGGTTCTCAGTTTTATCAGAAAACATCTTAGCAGCAGAAGGAATAAAGCCTATCATACCGACAGTATCGGTGGGCAATACCTCGACGCCGAAGGTTGATTTAAAAGTCGTTATATCTGCCAAATCCTGGCCGCAAGATGCTGCCGTCAGTGCTGCTATGCCTACACTTCTCTGGACATCGTCGGTCCCGTGCTTAGCCAGGTTGGCTATTTCCATCGCATCCTTACCTATAATATCCTGAGCAAAAGAAAATGCCGAACAGCCGGGAGGAAGATGCCCCCTCAATGTATAAGAAATCCCTATATCTCCGTTATCAAGTTCAAGCCCGATCAAGGCCAAACCTATTACAAGGTCCTTAACAGTTCTTCCTTTTAAATATGGCGCAGCTGCTTCTAAAACCTTATCAATAATCATAAATGCCCAACTCCTCAATTTTATACTCTATAAATATTTGTGAATATTTGAATACTATTTTAGCCTTGTTGTATTTTATTGTCAAGATGTAAAGATGCCAAGCGGGGTGGGTGGTGTCGGTGTCAATGGTGTCAAGTGTCAAGTGGGAGGTGGCAAGAGATGGCAAGGGGAGAGATGGCAAGGGGACGTTTTGTTTGCCATTGTTTGCCACTTGCCACCCCCTCGCCACCCCTTGCCATCCTTGCCATTTGAAGATGGCAAACAAAACGTCCCCTTGCCACCTTTTCCCCTCGCCACCTTGCCATTCTAAACATGTACTTGATTTTATCCCGGGATATGCTAAAATAAAATAGGATTTAATAATAAAATTGTATATCAGTATCTCCGAATCTGTAAGACCTACGGCGTTATGTCAGGGATTACAGGCGATAGGGTTATATTGGAAACGATATAATCTCCCATTATGGAAAGGAGGGGTTAAGGCAATAGAAGATAATAATACCGAGGCCATCAGGGTCGTGTTGTCAGTGGAAGACAAGATTATAATAATTTAGCTTCCGGCATCCGACTTTTGGTATCGGTTTTTTGTTTTGCAAGGTAGATATAAGACATGAAATCGAGAATGTCGGAAACGAATAAAAAAGGCATGATAGTGGGCTGCTCCGCAGGTGAGGTTGCCTCAAATTATTCATTTTAGGCTAACCGAAGACGGCATAGAGTTGCTTGACGATGGGAATAATATGGTGGTAGAATACATGCAGGATTTTGAAGAATTTCTAGCGGGGGTGTGAATCATGGAAAAAGAATATTTTATAGAAAAATTGGAAAAGAGGAAGATGAATCCGCAGGAGGATAAGGAATTTTGGAATAATAAAGCTAAGAAAATTTTCATCCATCTCTTTAATGAGAATGAACAGAGAGGACCTATAATAGATGATGGTTCTGTGGAATATTTAAAACAATTTATTGATTTTAAGGGCAAGTCGATTTTGGATGTAGGATTTGGGACCGGGAAACATTTGAAACTTATGTCGGATGAAGGAGTCGCTGAGTTGTGCGGAGTAGAGATGTCCGATGAAATGATGAAATGTGCTAGAAAATATTTTATAGAAAGTGGGATGGACATTGAAAAAATGGAACTCCATAACCTTTTCTGGGAAGAGATAGATTTGGACAAACTAAATTGGAGGAATAAATTTGATTTGGTGTTTGCATCCAAAACCCCTGCTTTAGATTCATACGAATCGGTTAAAAAGTTGATCTCGGCATCTAAAAAAGGAATTTTTTTTGCAACACATATTGATATAAGTGAAGATGTGTTGTCCGAGGTATACAGGGAAATTCACGGCAGGGAATATGATTCAAAAAAATGGAGTTATTGGCACCTGTTCAACATTTTATATTTAGACGGATACTATGCGAATATAAAAATTGAAGAAAAAAAACAAAGGGCGGAGTACCCGACAGACATGATGATATCCAGATATATACCCCGGGTTTTTTCTAAAAAATCCGGTGAGGAACCCGGCGAAAGAGATCTAAATGAGTTAAAAAGATTAATTAAAAAATATGAAGTAGATGGTAAAGTAGCTGCAATTATAACGAGAAAAATCGCATTTATCTATTTTGAAAAATCCTAACATTAATTATAAACAAAAAATTATTAAGCAAAAATCATTGACATATAACATAAATGGTATATAATTGAATAAAGTCAAAAAAGTGTTAAGAAACGAAGACAGGAAAAATGGCAATAGTATTATAAAAAAGGTTTTTAATAATAATTATTTGCCAATCCTGCTACATTTGAATATAGCTCCGAACCAAAACCCCCTAAAGAGTTAATCCATGGGGCTTGGTCGATAGGGTTGTATTGGAAACGATATAGCCTTCCATTGTGAGAAGGAGAAAACCGTTGATTGTTTAAAATCATCGTTACAAGTTTGCCATTTTGCAACTTGGTGCTTCTCACCGAGTTGCTTTTATGTTTTTTGGAAGAAGGATAGGCACGGCAATTCCGAAGTATTCGAATTTTTATAACTTTTTGCATCCTAGTTGGTCTTTTCAGCCAATTTATTTAAACACCTATTTATATTTATAGGTGTTTTTTTTAACGTGATTGTGGCAAGGGTGGCAAAGGGACGCTTTGTTTGCCATCTTTACTTCACCTTTTCTAATATACCCCTCCCAACATTAAGCACCTTCGATAACTGACGGTTACTTGCCCCGGTCTCAGTTTTAATTGCTTTAAGAATTTCATCCCTTACTTGCCTATCTGAATTATGTATTTTATTTATATCTATAAGTTGAGCAATATATTCTTTTAGCTCATCATCCTTCCATCTTTTGATGGGATTATAATCTAGGCATTCATCATCATCATCATTTTCTTCTTCCATAAATTCAATAAATTCTTCTAAATCCTTAAAGTAGGCAAATGCAAATTCTGTATCAACTATTAAATTATCCCTTGAAAAATATTCATGATAGCTACTCCATCTATACTGCTTTATATCCTGCACCATCCCTGCCTTCAGAGGGTTTTGATATATATAACGTAAAACTGTCAGAAAATATTTATCGGTCTCGACCACTTCACTCTTAAATCTATTTTGAAAAAGGTGCCCGGTCCTGCCATTTTTAATATTATGATATTGAGCATAACCAACTGCTATCCTTTTAACAATATCACCTATTGGTATTTCTGTTTTCAGCAAGAGATGAACATGATTAGTCATTAAACAATAAGCATATATAACAAATTCAGTTTTATCTTGGGCTTTTTTTAAATATTTAAGAAATGTCAAATACTCTTCTTCGTCAAGAAAAATATTTCTTTTATCTATACCTCTCAACATTATATGGTATATACCGGTTTTACTTTTCGCTCTTGCTACTCTACTCAAAATTATCACCCCTCTACTGTAGATAAATAAATTAGTAGGATATTTCCAACATGTTTATCTTTCCATTATTCTACATTAAATACCTTTTTCCTGCTTTTTAAACATACTATCCCCATCTTATTTGAAAGTTATATGGCAAACAAAACGTCCCCATGCCAGATGTGCCATGCATGCCACATGCCCATGCCACATGCCCATGCCACATTTTATTTTTACACAAATTGTCGGAAGATTTTGTGTAGTTATGCAAATTAACAAGAATTATAGTATAATAGTTTTGATAATTAATCATGTATAAGAATTAATAATTGCTTATTTGGGGAAACATAAGTGGCAAAGGCATGCAAGGGGACGCTTTGTTTGCCATATTTTTGTCTTATCTCTGACAAGGGAAATTAGGTAAGTTCCCCGGCATTATATCGGCAAATTCACATGGCAAGGGGACGCTTTGTTTGCCATATTTTTGTCTTATCTCTGACAAGGGGAATTCGGTAAGTTCCCCGGCATCATATCGGCGTTATATCAGCAAGTTTATCGCGGGTGCGGGTAACGTGAGCATATACAAAACATTATTTACCGGCATTATATCGGCAAGTTTCCCGGCATTATATCGGCATTACATCAGCAAGCCTACCCAGTCATTACATTAGCAAATTTACCGGCATCAACCGGCATTACAAAGATAATTTTGAGGAGATTACAATCATGAACAAAGAATTAAAAGAT
>DASRMO010000060.1:0-4210 GCA_035647895.1 Clostridia bacterium | reverse complement strand
GAGACAGCAACGGCGGAGCCCTATTTTATCTATAGAGTAGATACGGCGGATCAGCATGAGATGTTGGAGAAACTGAGAGACATCATAGAAGAACTGTAGAAATAATCATAATCATTAAAAAAATTGAAATATGTCATTGCTATAGATATGAACGATAATTTTACCGGGATCCTTCGTGAGGATTGCATATATTGTCCGTATATATCACCTCAGTCCTATTATAGCACATAGGGGATCCTTCGTGAGGATTGCATATACTGTCCGTCTCAGGATGACAAAATCAAGGGTGCTATTCTGAATACAAGGGTGTCATTCTGAACACAGCGAAGAATCTCGATAGGTGTCATTCTGAACACAGCGGAGAATCTCGATAGGTGCTATTCTGAACGTAAGCAAAGAATCCCAACAGGTATCATTCTGAACGCAAGTGAAGAATCTCGATTTATTTTTTAGTTTATTGCGGTATAAATAATATGTGTAAATTTCGAATGTAATGAGTTTGATGTTTTTAGGATAATCTACATACCACATAAAAGATAGGGGAGATTAAAGGATGAAGTTAAATAAAGAGAGTATAGTGATAATGTTGCTTATAGTGGTTCTTACAGTTACAGCCGTAATAGTCACTGTAAATCCCAGGGTGCCGGCGGGATTAAGGGAAGGAGTAATAGCTACCGTTAACGGCGAGGAAATTGAGGAAGAAGAGTACAACCAATTATTAGATTATTATTTATCGGAGCTTCGTGTCAGTTATGATTTGACAGATGATACATTAAACAAGGACATGGGAACAGGTATGACCCTTTTAGATTCTTTAAAATTAGAAGTGCTGGATATAATCATTGTAAACCAAATCATTGCGGAGAAAGCAGCATTAAACAATATCGGGGTAGATGAAGGGGAGCTCGAGGAATTATACGAAGAAAACCATCTGAGGCTGATGGAGGAAGATGAAGATTATAAAAAAATGATCGAAGATAACAAAATCGATGGAGACTTTATAAAGGCTCAGATGAGAAAAAATTTATTGGGCTATAAATACAAAACATTTTATTTGGATAAGGTAGAAATAACTGATGAAACTGCCAGGGCCTTTTATGATGAAAATGGGGAATTGTTTCACATGGAGGAAATAAAGGCAAGACACATCCTGGTTGACGAAGAACAATTGGCAAAGGATATTATCAAAAAAATAGATGAAGGGGAAGACTTTGCGGAACTCGCAATGGAATATTCCACAGAACCCGGTGCACAGGAGAGCGGCGGAGATTTGGGATATTTTTCGCGTGATGTAAATTTTGTGCCGGAATTTAAGGAAGCCGTTTTTGCTTTGGAGGTCGGGCAGGTGAGCGAGCCGGTCAAAACAGAATTCGGATATCATATAATAACAGTGGAGGATAAAGTAGAAGAGAATGTGGAATTTGAAGAAGTTATAGAAGGAATTAAATATTCCCTTAAGGAAACAGACTATCAAAATCATATAGGTGAAATATTTGAAGAGGCGGATATAGTTAAAAGAGACGAACTATAAAAATTTAATGAATAAAAAACCATCAATGGTAAAATAATAGTATTACTATAATGATGTAATATATTTTATTTAAACTTAGGACTTAAACTTGGGAGGGAATAGATAAGGTGAAAGCAACAGGGATAGTAAGAAGAATAGACGATCTGGGTAGAGTAGTTATTCCTAAGGAAATCAGGAGAACCCTCAGAATTAGGGAGGGGGATCCTTTGGAGATTTTTACGGGAAGAGACGGTGAAGTGATTTTAAAGAAATATTCTCCAATTGGAGAATTAGGTGAGTTTGCTACAGAATATGCCGAATCCCTTCATGAAGCATTACATCATCAGGCGATAATAACTGACAGAGATACTATTATAGCTGTATCAGGCGGTTCTAAAAAAGATTATGCCGAGAAAAAGGTGAGCCTATCGTTGGAAAAAATTATGGAAAATAGAGAAACCATAATTGCAAACAAAGGCGATAAAATGAGAACCATCGCTATAGATGAAAGTGATGAAAAGCAATATACGGCACAGGTTATTGCACCGATTGTTACCCATGGGGACCCTATAGGTACGGTTATATTACTTTCTAAAGAACCGGATGCGGCCATGGGAGAGGTTGAATATAAAATAGCCTCGACAGCAGCAGCGTTTTTATCAAAACAGATGGAGTAATATAACAGTATTATTTTGTCAACACGTAGGGGCGGACCTGTGTATCCGCCTCTTTAATATTTTTGTTTTCTTTTCAGGGAATGGTTTTTTTGTTATAATGGTCAGGGACGGATTGATTGGCCGGCCTTGTGATTTACTATTATGATATTTAAAACCGGGAGGGAAATTTATGGAAAGAGATACCTTTTTGAAAGGTGCGTTTATTCTGGGCATATCCGGAATAGTGGTCAAAATAATAGGGGCGTTTTTCAGGATACCCCTCACAAACATCATAGGCTCGGAAGGGGTGGGCTATTATCAGGTAGCATATCCCATATATATATTTTTGTTATCCTTCTCGGCATCCGGATTTCCCACAGCCATCTCTAAGTTAGTTTCGGAAAAAAGGGCTAGGGGAAACATAAGGGGAGGACACAGGGTATTCCAGGTTTCTTTTGGTATCCTGCTGATTATGGGAACAGTAAGTGCCTTATTTTTGGGTTTGAGCGCCGGATTCCTGGTCGATAACTTTATTAAAGGCCCAAATTCATATTATTCCGTGCTCGCATTAGTACCCGCCCTATTCTTTATACCCATAATGGCGGCGTACAGAGGATATTTTCAGGGTTTGCAAGATATGGTCCCTACTGCTGTTTCACAAGTGACGGAACAGATAGCAAGAGTCGCAATCGGCCTTGGATTGGCCGTTCTTTTGTTAAACTACGGAACTGAATATGCGGCGGCCGGGGCCTCCTTCGGTGCTACTGCCGGAGGCATTGCCGGGCTGATAATTATATTTATTATATACATGAATCGTAAAAATGAAATTTTTTCAGAATTCCAACCGATAGAACAGTACAGAGAAGAGCCCGTAGGGAAGATAACCAAAGATTTATTGAGGGTTGCAATACCTATCACTATAGGGGCGGCAGTACTGCCCTTGATAAATATGATAGATTCCATGATAGTATTGAGGAGGCTTCAAGAGGCCATAGGCCTTAGCTATGAAGAAGCAAATAAACTTTTTGGACAATTGACGGGTATGGCAACTACATTGATTCAACTTCCGCCCGTATTGACTACCGCATTAGCCATGAGTATTGTGCCCGTCATCGCCGCATCCAAGATAAAAGATGATATGGTATCTATAAAAAAAGACGTAAAGTCGGCGTTTCGTGTAACTTTATTGGTAGGATTGCCGTCTTTTGTCGGTTTAGCCATGTTGTCAACTCCAATCATGGTCATGCTCTTTCCCAAGGAACCCTCCACCGCAGGGGAAATTTTGTTATACCTATCTTTTGCAACATTATCATTATCGTTGGTACAGACGCTGACCGGTATATTACAGGGCATAGGAAAACCTGAAATTCCTGTTCGCAACCTGATGATAGGTGCTTTTACAAAGCTTGTTATCACTTATATTTTAACCGGTATTCCTTTTTTAAATATAAAAGGTGCGGCTATCGGGACAGTGATGGCATATACAGTTGCGGCTGTTTTAAATTTTATTGAAGTTAAGAGAAATATAAAGGTTAAATTTGAATTTATTCAAACCGTATTAAAGCCCGTTATCTCTGTAAGTGTTATGGGGGTTGCCGTGTATTCGGCTTATAGGCTTGTATCTTCCGTAGCGGGTAATACCGTATCCACAATTGCCTCCATTGCTGTCGGCGGGATTGTCTACGGGCTGATGCTATTTATTACGGGAACGATCATGGAAGAGGATTTTTTAATCTTCCCCAAGGGAGACAGAATGGTTGAATTCCTTCGAAGGTTTAATTTATTGAGAAAATAAACAACCCTGTCACTTTGAGACGTTCAGTATATGAGCCATGGAGATTGAACCATAGGGATATGGCCGAAATTACTGAGAAAATCTCTGTTTTGTAAAGAATGTTGAAAATGTCATCCTGAGCGAAGCAAAAAATCTCGATTATTATTTCTTGTTCCTATTGCATTTATAAGGAGGAAAACAATGGGCAAAGTCACAATAGCCGGTTTAGGGCCGGGTGGGAGAGGGCATCTGACCCTAGCAGTATATAAA
>DASRMO010000059.1:0-6807 GCA_035647895.1 Clostridia bacterium | reverse complement strand
ATAAACGGCATATAAAAAATTAGATGTATCGGATATAGGAGAAAAGCCCAACGGGGGCTGAAAATCGGAGGCAATTTTGTGAAAAAACTATACCATCCAATTATAATCGAACAAAACCAGATAGCACGGGGTATATTTTCTATGAAGTTACAATGCAATGAAATTGCGGAAACTGCCTTGCCGGGGCAATTTGTAAATTTATATTGCAAAGAAGGGGAAAGGTTATTGCCCAGGCCTATAAGTATCTGTGAAACAGACAGAGAAAAGGGTATATTAACATTGGTTTATGCGGTGGTAGGCAAAGGCACCGAAAGTTTTTCACGCCTAAAAAAGGGTGATACCATAAAGGTGTTGGGCCCTCTGGGAAACGGGTTTAAAATAGATGAAAGTATGAAGACCCATATTTTAATAGGCGGGGGAATAGGAGTGCCTCCGCTGGTAGAACTTGCAAAATATTTAAAAGGGGAAATCTATGCATTTTTAGGCTTTGCAGAGAACCCTATTTTAGTTGAAGAATTTAAAGGCCACGGGGCAAAGGTTTTTGTAGCTACGGATGGCGGGAGTGCCGGATTTAAAGGCAATGTGATTGAACTTGTTAAAAATGAAAACATCACGGGAGATATGATATATAGTTGCGGGCCGAGGCCGATGCTGAAAGCCGTCGGCAAATGGGCAGAGGATATGGGTATAAAGGCGCAGATTTCGATGGAAGAGCGAATGGCCTGCGGCATAGGGGTTTGTGTAGGCTGTGTTTGTAAGATCAAGAAAAAAGAAGAAGAGGATTGGCAAAATAGGAAGGTATGCACCGACGGGCCTGTATTTTGGAGCGAGGAGGTAATCTGGGATGAATAAGCCTGATATGCAAATAAATATAGCAGGTGTAGAGCTGAAAAACCCGGTTATGACTGCCTCCGGGACCTTTGGAAGCGGTAAAGAATACAGCGAGTATATAGATTTAAACAAATTGGGCGCGATAACGGTAAAAGGGGTGTCCGATATACCATGGAAAGGCAACGACAGCCCTCGTATTGCTGAAACCTATGGCGGAATGCTGAACAGTGTAGGCCTTCAAAATCCGGGGGTGGAAGCCTTTATAGAGGAAGACTTATCTTTTTTAAGGCGGTACGATACCAAAATAATAGTCAATATAGTAGGAAGGACAGTTGAGGAATATTGCCGGGTTGCCGAAAGATTAGGCGACGCGGATATTGATATGATAGAGCTGAATATATCATGCCCTAATGTAAAAGAGGGAGGGGTAAGTTTCGGTACCGACCCGCTCATGGCGGAAAAAATCACAGAGGCAGTTAAAAAAGTGGCTAAACAGCCCCTGATAGTAAAACTCAGTCCGAATGTAACCGATATAGTGTCGATTGCAAAAGCCGCCGCAGTCGGCGGGGCCGATGCAATATCGCTGATAAATACACTGCTCGGTATGGCAATAGATATAAACACGAGAAAACCCATACTCGCAAATATTGTAGGCGGATTATCCGGCCCGGCAATAAAGCCGCTTGCAATCAGAATGGTTTATGAGGTGGCAAATGCGGTAGATGTGCCTATTATAGGTATGGGCGGAATTATGACGGGGGAAGATGCGGTAGAGTTTATACTTGCCGGTGCTACCGGCATAGCCGTGGGAATGGCCAACTTTACAAATCCCTCCGCCACCATTGATGTTTTAAACGGTATTGAAAGCTATATGGCTAGGCATGGTTTTAACAATATGGGGGAAATAAAGAAAAGTTTAATACTATAATCAAATCATCAAAGGGTAGATATTTAAAATATAATAAAAATATATAAGCGAACATTTGCAGGATGCATGTAAAATTCTTAGTGAATTGCCTGTCCGGCGAGCCGGGAGATAAAAATCCGTTAAAAAATTGCGCGCTGTTTGAGCGTAGTGAGTTCGCGAATTTTAGGATTTTTTATTGAAATGAACTTTAGAATTTTATGCGTCCGAAACCGTGAGCGTTATATTTTATTATATTTTCAGTGATATTCTGTTTTGGCGCTTCAATCACATTATAGTTTTAGTAAAAATATTTATATAGCGTAAAAATATATATGGAGGAACACATATGATAAATAGGGAACGAGTTATCGAAATTTTAGAAAAAACAGGGGCGTTAAAGAGGGGGCATTTTTTATTGACATCGGGCCGGCATAGCGATCAGTATATGCAGTGTGCTCAGGTGTTTCAATACCCGGAATATGCAGGGGAAATATGTAAGGGGTTAGCAGAAGAATTTAAAGATGATAATGTAGAAATTGTAATAGGCCCCGCAACGGGCGGAATTATTATGGCATATGAAATGGCAAGGCAATTGGGTGCCTTAGCGATGTTTGCGGAAAGAGAAGAAGGAAAAATGGTTTTAAGGAGAGGATTTTCAATACCGAAAGGTGCCCGAGTGTTGGTTTCGGAGGATGTAATTACTACGGGGGGTTCCGTGAGGGAAGTCATAGAATTGGTGGAAGAGTTAGGCGGAATTCTATTAGGGGTTGTTGTCTTAGTAGACAGAAGCAATGGCAAGATAGAATTCGGGGCCAAGCTCGAAGCGGCTCTATCCTTAGAAGTAATTTCTTATGAAGAATCGGAATGTCCAATTTGCGGAGAAGGAAACATACCGCTTGAGAAACCCGGAAGCAGGGCAATAAAAAGATAACATAATAAATTAAAATTCGGGGCATAAAATGGAATAAGTGTATAGAAGAGGTGGTGTTCTTTTGAAAATATATATAGAAGACAGTTACGACAAAATGAGCGAAAAGGCCGCACTGATAGTTGCCGGCCGGATTACTGTAAACCCAAGAAGTGTATTGGGGTTAGCCACTGGAAGTACACCTATAGGGATGTATAAAAAATTGATAGATATGTACAAGAGAAACATTATTGATTTTTCACGGATTACCACATTTAATTTAGACGAATATTATAGATTGCCCAGGGAAAACAGGGGTAGTTATTATTATTACATGATGGAAACATTTTTTAATCATATAAACATACCAAAGGAAAATATACATATTCCAAATGGCATGGCGGATAATATTGAAAAGGAATGCAGGGAGTATGAAGAAAAGATAGACAAAGCGGGGGGCATTGATATTCAAATACTCGGAATAGGTACCAATGGGCACATAGGTTTCAATGAGCCGGCCGAAAATCTAAATATAAGGACCAGTCTGATAAATCTTACGGAAAATACTATCAGGGATAATAGCAGATTTTTTGAAAATAAGGGGAATATGCCTACAAAGGCTATCTCCATGGGTATAGTTTCTATTATGAAGGCTAAAAAGATTATATTGCTTGCAAGTGGAGAAAATAAGGCCGAGGCCATCAAAAACATGACAAACGGCTACATAAACACAAACTATCCGGCCTCCATATTACAAGCTCACAGGGATTGCATATTGATTATAGACAAGGATGCCGCGAAACTAATCAAATGATTATACAAAAACAAAACACCTTCCCGTAATAATTTAATTGAGCAGGGGGTGTTTATATAATATTGCATGAGTGGCCTAAAATAAGGTAGAATGAATATATAGTAATTTATTATGGGAGGTAAGTATGGGGATCAAACAATTAAAAGATATTAATAGAAACTATATAAGCCAAAACTTTGAACTCACAGTTCTCATAGGTGATGTCAAAGTAAAAGTAGCAAGGAACGGCAAACGCTTTGCCGATATTACCATACAAGATGCTTCAAAGATGGTAGAAGCCAAATATTGGGATTATGAAAATAATGAGGAGTTTATAAATTCAATAGGGGCGGATGATGCCGTAAATATAAAGGCTGTCGTGGGAGAATACCAAGGTCAAATTCAGGTCACTATTAAACATATTGAAAAAGCCGATATGGACAGTGTGGATATTACGAATCTTATCCCAACCAGTACCTGGGATTTAGACACTATGAAGAACGGGCTTGAATTTTATTACAAAAAAGTACACACTCCGCATATGAAAAAATTACTTGACAAAATGATTTTTTCCGAAGATTATTTTGATGCATTTTCTACCCATCCTGCGGCGAGGCGGGTTCATCATAATTATTATCACGGGTTACTTCAGCATACCCTGGAAGTGTTAAAATTTTCCCATACGGTGGCTGTCACAAGACAGTTATCCGAGAGACAAAAAGAACGGTTAATAGTCATGGCAATGCTCCACGATTGGGCAAAGATCATAGAGTATAAATCACTTCCGAATGTCGGTTTTACAGAACAGGGTGTCATGTTAGGCCATGTGTTTTTAGGTGCTCATAATACCTTGAATGCTATCGATGAGATTGAGGATTTTGATCAAGATGATAAGCTGATCATTATAAATGGTATTTTAAGCCATCATGGTTGTTTGGAATTCGGTTCTCCTGTACTGCCGAAAACAGTGGAGGCTCAAATACTGCACCAGGCGGATAAAATGTCCGGGGATGTAGAGAGCATAATAGCATTTATGTTGGAACAGGAAGATGAAGAAGATGCTTTTACAAATAAACTTTGGAATATGGGGACGAATTATTATAAAAAGGGTATAGATTAACAATGTTTTAACAACAGTTCGAGGGGGCTAACAATGAAAAAAATGATTTCTTGGAATGTCAACGGAATAAGAGCTAATGTCAAAAAGGGGTTTTTAGATTATTTTAAGAAGGTAGACGCACACATACTTTGTATTCAGGAAAGTAAGGTCCAGGCGGGGCAGATTGATTTAGAACTCGAGGGCTATTATCAATATTGGAACTATGCGGAAAAAAAAGGCTATTCCGGCACCGCTATTTTTACTAAACAGGAACCTATTACAGTATTGTATGGGTTGGGTATAGAAGAACATGATAATGAAGGCAGGGTTATTACATTAGAATTCGAAGATTTTCATATAGTGAACGTGTATACTCCAAATTCACAGCGAGGATTGGCAAGGTTGGATTATAGAATGCGGTGGGAGGATTCTTTTAGGGAATATATAAAAGATCTCGATAAAAAGAAACCTGTAATTATATGCGGAGATTTAAATGTTGCTCATAACGAAATAGATCTTAAAAATCCTGAATCTAATAGAAAAAACGCAGGTTTTAGCGATGAGGAAAGAGAAAAGTTTACTCAGTTTTTACAGAGTGGATTTATAGATACGTATAGATATTTTTATCCCGATAAAGAAGGGGCTTACACCTGGTGGACATATATGTTTAATGCCAGGGAAAACAATATAGGGTGGAGGATAGATTATTTTTGTGTTTCCGAAAGATTAAAAGACAGATTAGTGAGTGCCGATATACATTCGGATATATTGGGATCCGATCATTGTCCTGTTGAGTTGATAATAAAATAGATATTTCAATCGCAGCATGAACATAGAGGAGCAAAAAAATATTAGAATTACAATATAATATAGTGTAAAATAGTTGTAGGAAACGATAAAAATTCGAGTAACGACAGGCAAAGCGAGGTATATGAATGAAAATAGGGTTTGATCATGAAAAATATTTAGAGGAACAATCAAAATATATTTTGGAGAGAGTAAACAGGTATGATAAACTGTATCTGGAATTTGGGGGGAAACTCCTGTCTGATTTCCATGCAAAGAGAGTTTTGCCGGGGTTTGACGAAAATGCAAAGGTGAAGTTATTGCAAAAATTAAGGGATAAAGCCGAAGTGATCATTTGTGTGTACGCCGGGGATATTGAGAGAAATAAAATAAGGGGAGATTTCGGCATAACCTATGATATAGAAACCTTGAGGTTGATTGATGATTTGAGAGCCTACGAGCTTGATGTAAATAGTGTCGTTATAACCAGATATAGCGGACAATTTGCAACCAATGTTTTTATCAATAAACTTGAACGGAGAGGTGTAAAGGTATACATACATAAAAGCACTAAGGGGTATCCTACCGATGTAGATACAATTGTAAGCGATGAGGGATATGGTCTAAACCCGTATATCACAACGACAAAGCCTATTGTTGTTGTAACGGCACCGGGGCCTCTGAGCGGAAAATTATCAACCTGTCTTAGCCAGCTGTATCATGAATATAAGAGGGGCAATATAGCGGGTTATTCGAAATTTGAAACATTTCCGGTATGGAATATACCTTTAAAGCACCCTTTGAATATAGCTTATGAGGCTGCAACGGTTGATTTAAAAGATGTAATTATGATTGACCCCTTTCATTTTGATGCATATAATGAAGTAGCGGTTAATTATAATCGTGATATTGAAAGTTTTCCTGTGCTTAAAAGGATTATAGAAAAAATAACGGGGAAAGAATCTGTATATAAATCTCCAACGGATATGGGAGTAAACAGAGTCGGATTTGGAATTATTGACGATGATATTGTCAAGGAAGCTTCTAAACAAGAAATTATCAGAAGATATTTTAAAACCGGCTGTGAATATAAAAAGGGTTATGTAGAGAAAGAAACCTTTGAAAGATCCAAATTGATCATGGAGGAACTTGAATTGCGACCGGAGGATAGGCGGGTAGTACTACCCGCAAGGGAGCGTTCGGCCAGGCTGAGGGAAGAATCTCATAAAAACGAGGTATGCCCGGCTGTGGCAATGGAGCTCAACGACGGGGCAATTTTAACCGGTAAGGGCTCTGATGTGATGGACGCAACAGCAGCCGTACTCTTAAATGTTGTTAAATATCTGGCTAATATATCTGACGGAATTCATCTTATTTCACCGGTTATATTGGAACCGATCAGGAATTTAAAATCTAAAACATTGGGTGGCAGAAGTTCTGCATTAGATTGCGAAGAGATATTGATTGCACTCAGCATATGTGCC
>DASRMO010000058.1:0-3282 GCA_035647895.1 Clostridia bacterium | reverse complement strand
ATCCTGCATTAGCAGCCAGGATTATGCTGATGGTTTCTTATACCGGTCATATGACCAACTGGGTTAAGCCGGGTCCGGATGCCGTATCTATTGCAACACCTCTGAGTTTTGTAAAAGGACTTGCTGAGGTACCGGGCAAAGCACCTGAATTATTTGATATGCTGATAGGAAATACAGGGGGCTGTCTAGGGGAAACATCGGCAATATTGTTGATATTAGGCGGAATATATTTGATATACAGGGGTGTCATTTCTATACAAGTACCTGCGATATATATTGCTACGGTGGCAGTGATTACTTTAATCTTTGGACGTTTTGACGTTTATTTTATGCTATATCACCTGTTGGCGGGCGGATTGATGTTAGGAGCGATTTTTATGGCTACTGATTATGCATCTTCGCCGGTAACACCGAAAGGGAGGATAATTTTTGCATTCGGGTGTGGTGTTTTGACTTCTATATTCAGGCTTTACGGGGGTTATTCGGAAGGAGTAGGTTTTTCTATTCTTTTAATGAATATTGCGGCGCCTTTGATTGAAAAATATACAAGCCCTAAAGTATTTGGGGAGGTGAGGTAATCAATGGGTAAAATAATTAAATTGGGTTTAACATTATTGATAGTTGCTATCGTATCGGCAGGTGCACTCAGTATCACAAATAATTTTACAAAGGACATCATTGATGAAAAGACTCTGGAAAAAAACCTTGCATATATGAGAGAAATATTACCCGATGCCGATGATTTTAAGGCGGTGGAAGACTCCGTAATTGCCGATATAAAAGAGGTCGAGGAGGCTTATGAGGCTATAAAAGGCGGAGATACTTCCGGTTATGTAATCAAAACAAAAACTCAGGGATATGGTGGTGATGTTATAATATTAACCGGTATTAATATTGATGGAACTATTGCCGGTATAAGGGTCGCATCGCAATCAGAGACTCCTAACCTGGGAACCAAAATTACCGAGGATGAATTTGGCTCACAATTTGAAGGACTGGGAGCAGAAGCGGAACTTAAACTGAATGAAGACGTAGACCAGGTCTCAGGTGCTACTACTTCGTCGAAAGCTGCAATCAATGGGGTCAACGCATCAATAAGACTATTTGAAAGTGTATTAAAATAATATATAAATCATAGTTTCGGGGGTGAGTTTATGAATAACAGAAAAGTATTCATGGACGGAGTAATTTTTAATAATCCTACATTTGTGCAGGTAATAGGGATGTGCCCTACGCTTGCCGTATCAAATTCCGCGGTAAACGGATTTGGAATGGGCCTTGCGGCCACAGCCGTATTGATCGGTTCTAATGTAGTAGTTTCTATGCTCAGAAAATCAACACCGGATGAAATCAGAATTCCTATTTTTGTTGTTGTTATTGCAACATTTGTAACGGTCATAGAGATGATTGTGCAAGCGTTTTTCACACCATTATACGAAGCACTCGGTATATTCTTGCCGTTGATTGTCGTTAACTGTATTATTTTAGCCAGGGCGGAAGCCTTCGCATTTAAAAATTCAGTTTTTAGTTCAGCAATTGACGGTTTAGGTAACGGACTTGGTTTTACATTAGCATTGACAATTCTTGGAACTATCAGAGAATTTTTTGGCGCTGGTTCGGTTTTCGGGAAAACAATCGCCTTAGGCAATTTTGAACCGATGTCCATCATAGTTCAACCTTCGGGAGGTTTTTTGGTTTTAGGTATAGTTCTCGCCATTTTTTCAATTTTCACGGCTAAAAAAGCAAGTGTTTAAAATAGGGGGTGGAGTTGGTGTCATTATTTGTTATAATAGTCAGTGGTATATTAATAAACAACTATGTTTTATCACGTATACTGGGGATATGCCCGTTTTTAGGTGTTTCTAAACAGGTAGAAACTGCCGTCGGAATGAGCATAGCAGTTACCTTTGTTATGACTTTAGCGGGAACGATGACCTGGTTGGCTCAAACATATATTTTGGAAAAATTAGGGTTGGAATACATGCAGACAGTCACGTTTATTCTCATAATAGCGGCACTGGTCCAGTTTGTAGAAATGGTTATAAAAAAAACCAGTCCTACTTTATACCAGTCATTAGGTATATATTTGCCGCTTATTACTACTAACTGTGCAGTGTTAGGAGTATCAATTTTAAATATTAAAGAAGATTTTGGATTAATAGAAACTATTGTTAATTCAGCAGCATCGGCAATTGGCTTTGGTTTAGCAATCGTACTATTTGCCGGAATTAGAGAGCGTTTAGAATTATCAAATATTCCTGAAGCTTTTAAGGGATTTCCGATTGCATTATTTACCGCAAGTTTAATGTCATTGGCATTCTTAGGCTTCGCCGGTCTGGTGTAAAGGGGTGATTATATGGATCTTAGAACAATTTTAGATCCCGTAATAAGTCTTGGAGCAATGGGTTTAATATTTGGCGCGGGTTTAGCCTATGCATCTCAAAAATTTGCTGTCGAGGTTGATGAAAAGGTCAGTGCCGTCAGGGCTGTTCTCCCGGGAGCAAATTGCGGAGCTTGCGGTTATCCGGGATGCGACGGCATGGCAAATGCTATTGCTGCAGGTGAAGCACCGGTAAATGGTTGTCCTGTTGGCGGTGCGGATGTCGCAGAAAAGGTTGGAGAAATTATGGGTGTAAAAGCAGATGCCCAGGATAAAAAAGTGGCAAAGGTTCTCTGTGACGGTGACATAACAAAATGCGGGGACAAGTTTAATTATGAAGGGATTCAGGACTGTGTAGCAGCGGCAGCCATTCAAGGTGGAAGCAAAGCTTGTTCATATGGATGCCTAGGACTGGGTACATGCGTTGAGGCCTGTCAATTCGGAGCAATTGAAATAGTAAAAGGGGTTGCAAAGATAGATCCGGAAAAATGTACATCCTGTGGCAAGTGTATAGAAGTATGTCCCAAGAATGTGATTGGCTGGGTTCCTTATGAGCAAAGTGTTGTCATTACATGTAGCAACAAGGACCCCGGAAAAATAGTCAGAGGAATATGTGAGGTTGGATGTATCGGATGTAAGATTTGTGTTAAAAACTGTCCGACAAATACGATTGAATTTGAAAACAACCTTGCATTTATTAATTATGACAACTGTACCAATTGCTTTACATGTGTTGAAAAATGCCCTGCAAATGCAATTGCGGGTGACTTGGAAAGAAAAGCGAAATTCAATTTATAAAACTTAATTTTTTAGCAAAAATAAAGGGAACCCTGGCAGGTTCCTTTTATTTTTGTTAAAAACTTATATCAATGAGTCATAAAAATCATAAGTATGGTTTGCAG
>DASRMO010000057.1:0-3264 GCA_035647895.1 Clostridia bacterium | reverse complement strand
TACCTCCTCAAAATTTAGCATATGTCCGAGCCTTCTTTGTTTTGTTTTCAAATAATAAATATTATGTTTATTACAGCTCATTTGGATAGGAACCCTTTCAACAATTTCCATGCCGTAACCTGTAAGCCCCGATAGTTTTTTAGGGTTGTTGGTCATCAGTTTAATTTTTTTGATACCGAGATCAGCTAATATCTGGGCACCTATACCATAATCCCTCATATCACTTGGAAAACCAAGTGCTAAATTTGCTTCTACCGTATCCATGCCGTTATCTTGCAAGGAATAGGCCTTTAGTTTGTTCATCAATCCGATACCCCTACCTTCTTGGCGCATATAAACCAATACTCCACGGCCTTCCTTTTCGATCTGTTTCATTGCGGCAGTGCATTGTTCACCGCAGTCACAGCGCAGGGAGCCAAATGCATCTCCTGTAAGACATTCGGAATGAACACGTACCAAAACGGGTTCTCCATTAGATACATCGCCTTTTACCAGGGCAAGATGATGTTCTCCGTTTAAATTGTTTTCATAGCCTATGACAGTAAAATTACCGTGTTTAGTGGGCATATCGGCGCTGGTTATACGGGTGATGAGCACCTCATGTTTCCTTCTATAGGCGATTAAATCAGCTATGGTGACTATCTTTAAATCGTGCTCCTTTACAAATTTCATAAGTTGCGGAATTCTCGCCATTGTGCCATCCTCGTCCATTACCTCACAGATTACACCTGCAGGATATAAACCGGCAAGGTTTGCCAAATCCACAGCGGCTTCCGTGTGTCCGGCTCTTTTCAATACACCGCCTTTTTTTGCCTCCAGTGGGAATATATGTCCCGGCCTTTTAAAATCCGACGCTTTGGCATTTGGGTCTAAAACTTTTTGAACTGTAGATGCTCTTTCATGGGCAGATATTCCTGTAGTAGTTTCCACCGCATCAATGGATACGGTAAAAGCGGTTTGAAGGCTATCTGTGTTATGTTCCACCATTTGGGGAATATCCAGTTCATTTAATCTAAGTCCGTCAATAGGCATGCACACAAGCCCACGGCCGTATTTAGCCATAAAGTTAACGGCCTCCGGCGTCACTTTTTCGGCTGCCATCAAAAGATCACCTTCATTTTCGCGATCTTCATCGTCTACTACTACTATAATTTTACCTTGCTTGATATCTTCAATAGCTTCTTCAATGGTGTTAAATTCATACATATCTTTTTCACTCCTTTTGCATGGATGGGCACGCGGACCCACCCCTACGAATCCGTAAATAATTATATTTATTTAGAAAATCTTTATGATGAGTACACAGATTCACTTCTATGAACCTATGAATAATTGCGGTAGCCTAGAAAAATCTATAAAAAACCATGTTCACTTAGAAAATTTATGTCAATATTGGAATTGCGGGGATTGTCCTCATTAAAAGATAGGAGCTTTTCCACATATTTTCCAATCATGTCTACCTCAAGATTAACTTCATCGCCTATATTCTTTCTAATGAGAGTTGTCTCATCCTTGGTAAGGGGGATGATCGATACTTTAAAACATTTGTTATCCACATAGGCGACGGTAAGACTGATCCCATCGACAGCAATGGAACCTTTATTTATTATATATTTTAAAATATCCGGTGGAGCGGTTATTGAGACCCATACGGCATTATCCTCTTGTCGGAAGCCCTCAATAGTGCCCGTGCCGTCTATATGCCCGCTTACGATATGCCCGCCTAAGCGATCTCCTAATTTTAAGGCCCTTTCCAAGTTGACTTTATTTCCGGGAGATAAGCTGTTTAAATTGCTTTTTCGCATTGTTTCCGCCATAACATCCACTTCAAAACTATCGGTGGAAAAAGATGTTACCGTCAGACATACTCCATTAGTTGCAATACTGTCACCCGGCACAATATCTTCCAATATTTTTTTAGCCTTAATGGAAATGGTTGCAGATTTAGGGCCTTTTTTGACGGATTCAACAGTTCCTATTTCTTCTATAAGTCCTGTAAACAAAAGCTAAACCTCCTTTCCTACATATGCTTCTATCATCACATCATCTTCAAATCTACAAATATTTATATCTTTGAGGGATATGGCATCCCTCATATAAGGGATACCTTCTCCGCCAACCGGGGTTTTAGCTGAGTCCCCGCCTATTATTTTTGGCGCTATAAATGAAAATATTTTATCTACAATTCCCTCTTGCAAGGCTGAGTAATTTAAATTGCTTCCGCCTTCTAAGAGAATACTGTCAATCTTTTTCTCTCCTAAAACTTTCATTAGATATGATAAGTCCACTTTATTATTTTTAGATGGTGTGATTATAACTTCTGCACCTGATTTTTTGATATCCCTTATTTTTTTTTCACTGATAGCTTTAGTTGTTGCAATGATAGTTTCAGTGCCTTCATCGCATTGGAGAACTTTTGCATCTAAAGGTATACTGCCTTTTGTATCTACAACTATTCTGATCGGGTTTTTTCCATCAAAATTTTCCAGTCTGGTAGTAAGCAATGGATCATCTGCTAAGACTGTTCCTATTCCAACCATTATAGAGGAATATTTGTGGCGTAATCCGTGGACATATTCTCTGGATTTATCGTTGGTGACCCAACGGGAGTCTCCGGTATAAGCTGCTATTTTACCGTCCAATGTCATTGCGGTTTTGAGGGCACAGAAGGGGAGCCTCGTTGTAATGAATTTTATAAATATTTCATTCATTTTTTTGGCTTTATCTTCCAATACGCCCGTTATTACTTCTATACCATTCTTTCTTAAAATTTTAATTCCCCTGCCGGCTACTAAGGGGTTAGGGTCCTCTACGGCGACCACAACTTTTTTAATTCCCTTGTTTATAATGGTTTCCACACAGGGCGGGGTTTTACCATAGTGGGAACAAGGTTCTAAAGTTACATACATGGCAGCCCCTGTAACAGATTCCGTGGCATTGCCGAATGCATTGATTTCTGCGTGGGCATCGCCATATTTTGCATGGTAACCCTCGCCGATAATTTTATTGTCCTTAACTATTACAGTCCCGACCAATGGGTTTGGGTTTACATAACCGGCACCTAGTTTTGCTAAATCCAGCGCACGGGACATATACAAAGAGTCCATGAGCTCACCTACCTCCGACTTCAGGGAATAAGAAAGCCCTGATAAATTTTATCAGGGCCTAGTTTTAATAAGTAGTTCTGAGGTTGTATAAAACAATTCTCATGAATACAATAATTTTTCCTTCTCCCATCCAGACTTTACTGTCGGTACCGGAATT
>DASRMO010000056.1:0-3573 GCA_035647895.1 Clostridia bacterium | reverse complement strand
GGCTGAAAAATTAGAATATGTATTCTATAATAAAGGCCCGATACTCCATGAATTGACACATCTTTTTACGGATCATATCGGTAACGGGAATTTTCCTATGTGGTTTACCGAAGGTGTTAGCCTGTATTTTGAATATATGGTTGACGGTTATGAATGGGGAAGGGAAGTTGTATTTACGGATACAAATATCTATACAATAGAGGAACTGAATGGCAATTTTTATGGTCTGAATCAATATAGGGCTTATACCCAATCATTTAGACTGGTCAAAAATATGGTAGACAGTCATGGATTGGATAAATTAATAGATATTATAGCCTTCCTGGGCAAAGGGCATAACATGGATGAATTTTTATATTTATTTGAGAAGGCTTAGCCGGATCTTCTCAGATAATGCATTTTATCACGGAATATAAAGGATAAAGCAAGTATGGGTAGAATGATTTACAAATATACAAATTAATTAATTCAATGAGGTGATGTTTCATCATGGCAAAGAATATTTTGATAGTTGAAGATGAAAAACCTATAGCGGAAATAATTAAATTTAATCTGGAGAGGGAAGGCTACAAGGCCTTCATAGCCTATGACGGTGAAGACGGCTTACATAAAGCAATTACTCTCAATCCGGATTTAATTTTATTGGATGTGATGCTTCCTAAATTAGACGGTTTTCAGGTATGCAGGGAAATCAGAAAAACCTTGATGGTTCCTATTTTAATGTTGACGGCCAAAGAAGAAGAGGTCGATAAAGTGCTGGGTTTTGAAATGGGTGCCGATGATTATATTACAAAACCTTTCGGTATGCGGGAACTGCTTGCTAGGGTAAAAGCAAATTTGAGGAGAATGGATGTAAATATTGATAATAAAACGAAAGGTGTACTTTCCATAGACGGTATAACCATAGATTTTTCGAAGTATGAGGTGCAGAAAAATGGCGAAATCATAGACCTTACCCTCAGGGAATTTGAACTGTTAAAATTTTTAGCGGTTCAGGCGGAGCAGGTATTTACCAGGGAGCAGCTTTTAAGGCAGGTATGGGGCTATGAATATTACGGTGATATAAGAACCGTTGATGTGACGGTGAGAAGGTTAAGGGAGAAGATAGAAGACGATTCGGGGACTCCTGAATATATTATGACTAAACGAGGTGTAGGCTACTATTTCAGGAGGTCTTAATCATGTTCAAAAGTATTAGGTGGAAATTCATTATAATTTATTTCTTGCTGGTGTTTATGGCAATGATCATTATCGGGGTATTTTTGATGCAGCAATTTGAACGATACCATTTGGGGGTTGTCAGCAACAACCTGTCAAACTTAGCTAATACAGTGATCACATCTTTAGAAGCTATTGATTGGCAGAATAATCCGAATGAGGTTGAAAATAATATCAGAAACTATGAGCAGATGGGTATGGGAATTACAGTTATTAAAAATGATACAAATTTTACTGTTGTTTTCAGTACCAATGCATCTTATATGGGTGGAAACGGTGAAGCGAACGCTACTAATTTTTTAGAATCGGATCTGATCTTGGCGGCCTTTAATGGTGAGGTAAAGGAAAAAGATATTATTCAGCAGGATAACAAACTCAATAGTTCTAAACATATGGTTTTTCCGATTCGCGGTGACGATGATCATGTTACAGGGGCTGTTTATCTAAAAGGTAATTTGGAAGATATATATAAAACATTGCAGGAATCGCAGATAATTATATTAAGGGCTACATTTTTGGCTCTCTTTATAACTATTATACTGGGTTATTTTATAGCTAAAAGTATCACGGGCCCTATTAAGGATGTGACGGTCAAGGCGGAGAGGATGGCACAGGGTGATTTCGAACAGGTTGTTGAAATAAGGTCCGATGATGAAATAGGGCAGTTGGCGGATATGTTTAATTATTTAACTGCAAAGTTAAAAACGGTTTTGCAAGAGATGAGCAATGAGAAGCAGAAAATGGACACTATTATTGAATATATGGCAGATGGGCTTATTGCCGCTACAAAAGAAGGTCAAATTATACATATAAATTCTAAAGCGCTGGAAATGCTGGGAATAGATGAAGAGGTTTGTGCGGTGGAGAGCTTTAATCAATTATTTACCTCCTATGATGATCAGTTTAAAATAGAAAAATTTTTGGAGAAGGAAGAAGATTGGACGGGAAATAAGATAATCGATATAAATAATGAATCAATATTGCAGGCAAGTTATGCACCGTTTATGGATCAAAACGGAGATATTGAAGGTATCATCATATTGCTTCAAGATGTTACAGAACATCAAAAATTGGAGAGCATGAGGAAAGAATTTGTAGCCAATGTCTCCCATGAGCTAAAGACTCCGTTAACAACAATCAAAAGCTATACGGAAACATTGCTGGATGGGATTATAGACGACAGGGATTTATCTGTAAATTTTTTGCAGGTTGTGGATAGCGAGACAGAAAGAATGGCCAGATTGGTGAGAGATTTATTACAACTATCCGGTTTAGATTTCCAGCGATCCAAGTGGAATAAAAAGGCTGTTGATTTGAAAAAAATTATCGAGGAAATCATATTAAAATTAGATGTTTCCGTAAAAAATAAAAAACAACAGATACATCTAAATTTAAATGATCTAAAAGGAAATGACACCATAATTTATGCGGACAAGGATCGTATGGGCCAGGCCATTTTAAATTTGCTCGGTAATAGTATTAAATATACACCTGAAGGTGGGCACATCAAAATAGATATTTGTATTCGGGAAGACAAACTGATATTGGAGATAGAAGATAACGGTATCGGAATCCCTGAAAAGGATTTGGCAAGAATTTTCGAAAGATTTTATAGGGTCGATAAAGCGAGGGCCCGCGAACTGGGCGGTACGGGACTCGGGCTTTCAATTGCCAAAGAGATAATAGAGGCACATGAAGGAACTATTGAAATATTCAGTCAAGAGGGCAAGGGGACTAAAACGGTTATCCGGTTACCCATCTTTGTGGCGGTTGATGTGTAATTCAATTTTAATTTGCTTGTAATATAACTGTAATATAAAAAACGTATAATAAGATATGAAGCCATTTAGCTATTTTACAGGGGGAATCGATATGAAAAAAAGATTGATTGCAGGAATACTCATATTTTTTATATTGAGCATATCAGGTACTATATGTTATGCGGACAACATTATAAATAGGGACTCGGATGAAATCGGGAGAGTCGAAAACGGGAGATATTTTTTTGAAATATTAGAACCTGAGAAGAACATATCCACTACGGATAAAAATATACTTTTGTCTTTTAAGGCCTCCAGAGGCACCGATGTGCGTATAGAAGTTTATCATAACAGCAGTATGGAAGAAGATATAGAGAATTATATATTGCTCTATGAACCTATCGATATAACTGTGGGTGTACTCCAAAGGGGCTGGGCATCGGTAGATTTAAGGTCCGGATTAAATAAAATACATTTTATAATAGAATATAGAAATGGATTAGAGGATAATATGGAAAGAATTATAAATGTAATGGAGATAGAAGATGTGAAACAATTGTTACAGGATATAGTTAACAAATCCACTCTGGGCATA
>DASRMO010000055.1:0-9392 GCA_035647895.1 Clostridia bacterium | reverse complement strand
ATTTATATGTTTCCATACTGCCGTACGGGAAACGCCTAAGTCCGCAGCCAATATTTCTCCGGATATATAGTTTTCTTTATTTTTGTATAATTCACCTAATATTCTGTTTCTCATGGTTTCGCTCTCCAAAAAACTAAAGGGACAATCAACCTGTATGAAAATTGTCACCTTGAGCAAAACAAAGTGCCTTAAATGTCCTAAAATGCAGATTCTTTGTTCTATTCAAGATGGCAAAAATCAATAAAAGTACTTTTTCACACAGTCCAAAATCCCCACTGTTCCGGGCGGACACATAGGTCCGCCCCTACAACTCAAAAATCGAATATCAATCTTCCGATTCCTGGCCTCTAATAGGCGGACACATGGGTCCGCCCCTACTATCCGGAAGTCAGATATCAGTTTGCCGGTGTGCCTGATCTTTTATAACCCAGGAGTCCGGCCCCCGATGGGCGGACACATAGGTCCGCCCCTACTATCCGGAAATCAGATATCAGTTTGCCGCGGGTCCACCCCTACTGCAATTCTTTAGCCAAATAGTGATAGCAGTACACCTGCTGCTACGGCGGAACCTATTACTCCTGCTACATTCGGTCCCATCGCATGCATCAATAAGAAATTTCCCGGATTTTCTTCCTGCCCGACAACCTGAGAAACCCTGGCTGCCATAGGCACTGCCGAAACCCCGGCGGAACCTATGAGTGGATTTACCTTGCCGCCTGATAATTTATTCATCAATTTTCCGAGCAACACACCTCCGGCTGTACCCATGCCAAAAGCGATTACACCGAGAACAATTATTTTGATTGTTCCCGACTTCAAAAATTGTTCTGCGTTAGCTGTTGCACCAACACTTAAACCTAAGAATATAGTAACTATGTTTATAAGCTCATTTTGAGCTGTTCTAGACAATCTTTCGGTTACTCCACATTCTCTGAAGAGGTTTCCAAGCATCAACATACCTACCAAAGATGTTGCACTGGGAACTATTAAAGCAACTACAACAGTTACCAGCACAGGGAAGATAATCTTTTCAATCTTAGACACTTCACGCAATTGTTCCATTTTTATCATTCGCTCCTCTTTAGTCGTGAGGGCCTTCATAATAGGAGGTTGAATAATCGGAACAAGTGCCATATAGGAATAAGCCGCTATCGCTATAGGCCCCAGCAAATGAGGCGCTAACTTAGAGGTTAAAAATATCGCCGTAGGTCCGTCTGCCCCGCCAATAATTCCGATAGATGCGGCTTCCTTAGCTGTAAAACCAAGAAATGTCGATCCAATAAATGTAACAAATATCCCTAACTGCGCCGCTGCTCCCAAAAATAAGCTCTTTGGATTAGCAATCAACGGACCGAAATCTGTCATTGCACCGACACCCAAAAAAATCAAGGGAGGAAAAATTCCCAGTTTTATTCCTGAATTATAGATATAATACAGTAATCCCCCGGGGGAATCCGCTGTCCCGGCATCCATAATACCGCCAAGGGGCAGGTTAGCCAGCAACATACCAAAGGCTATAGGAACTAACAGTAAAGGCTCAAATCCCTTTTTAATTGCCAAATATAGCAATACACATGAAATACCTATCATAAGCAGTTGGCCAACTGTCATGTTTACAAAACCTATATCTCCTAAAAAATCCACAATTATATTGACCATTTGTGCATCTCCTTTCAATTGTTTTAGGTGCTTTTATTGCTTGAGAGATACTAAAACATCTCCACTATTTACAACCGCACCTTTAGCAACATGAACAGATGCAACAATTCCATCAACCGGAGCCAAAATCTCATTTTCCATTTTCATAGCTTCTAAAATCAAAAGCGTGTCCCCCGCTTTTACTTCTTGGCCTTCCACTACCTCTACCTTCCAGATATCTCCCGGCATCGGTGCTTCTATGGTTATAGCATCCTCAGGAACTATCGCAGCCGGGGCCGGTTTGGCTGTCTGTGCAGGTGCCGGCTTAGCTGTAGGTGCAAGTTCCGGTGCAGGTGCCGCCGGTTTAGCTGCCGGTGTAGAAACTACATTCGATGACCCGGCTCCCAAAATTTCTTCTACTTCTACTTCATAAGAAACGCCATTTACAGTTATATTAAATCTTCTCATTATACGATTCCTCCATAATAAAATTATAGTATTTGAAAACAAAAGTTTTATAATTAAAGCATATTATTGATCTGTTCCATTCTGCCCACCTTTGCCCAGATAGGTGTGGAATCTTGTACATGTTTTATACCTCTGATTACAACATCCTGTACAGGAATATGGAGGCTTGCGGCTATAGCTGCCGTAATAACTGCTACAAGTTCCGTATTATCCATAATATCTTCGTCTTCCCTATGTACAACTTTTTCATAATCTAAATCTACCGTCTCATCTATACTGGGCTTCGATTCAACTTTTTTTATGGTTTTCTTTGAATTATTTATTGATTTCTCCATAATAATGATAGCAAAATATAGTATAGCCAGTGCCGAAAATACTATAACAAGGCCCAGAACAGTTACCTGTATGCCGGCAAAAAATTTTTCTCCCATAGTCATAGTATCAATAGAAAATTTCATTTTTTCTAACAAATTCATTGTTTGTCACCTCACTTTTAGAAGTCGGAAGCCTGTGTAACCGGTGTGCCGGACCTTTTTAAAATTCTATATACAGCCCTAACAGGTCCCCCTATATATTGTAATTTCTAGTCTTTAGCTTTTAGAAGTCGGAAGTCCGTGTGCCAGAGCGCCGGACCTTTTTAAAATTCCATATACAGCCCTAACAGGTCCCCCTATATATTGTAATTTCTAGTCTCTAGCTTTTAGAAGTCGGAAGCCTGTGTAATCGGTGTGCCGGACAGCCTGTGTACCGGTGTGCCGGATCCCTTCAAAATCCTATATCCCTTAACCGGTGCCCTTTATAGCGGTAAATTGCCATGTTTTTTAGCCGGCCTTGTTTTTCTCTTGCTCGCCAACATTCTGAGAGCATCCGCAACTCTAAATTTCGTGGTGGACGGCTCTATAATATCATCGACAAAACCTTTTTCCGCCGCTACATAAGGTGTAGATATCTCTTCTTTATACTGTTCGACTTTTTCAAGTCTTGCAGATTGTGGATTCTCGGACTCTGCAATTTCTTTTTTGAATATGATGTTGGCAGCACTTTCAGGCCCCATTACGGCAATTTCCGCCGTCGGCCAAGCGAGTACCATATCCGCACCCAAATCCTTACTGCACATAGCTATGTATGCACCGCCGTATGCCTTTCTGACTATTAAAGTAACCTTTAATACTGTTGCCTCGGCATATGCATAGAGCAGTTTTGAACCGTGTCGAATAATTCCACGGTGCTCTTGTTCTGTCCCCGGTAAAAATCCCGGCACATCTACTATAGTCACTATCGGAATATTAAAACAATCACACAACCTTACAAATCTCGCTGCCTTATCGGATGCATTGATATCTAAACAACCTGCCAATACACTAGGTTGATTTGCAACAATACCTGTGGATTGTCCGTTGATACGTACAAAACCTATAATAATATTTTTAGCATAGTTTTGTTGAACCTCGAAAAAATCCCCATCATCGGAAAGTGTTTTGATTAAATTTTTCATGTCGTATTCTTCTTCCGAATTTTCGGGAATAATTTGATCTAATTCCGGAACTATCTCATTAATATCTGTTATAGTGTCAATCCCCGGTGCTGTTTCTAAATTGTTTGACGGCAAGTAAGAAAGTATTTTTTTTATTCCCTCGATACATGCTTCATCATTCTCTGCAACGAAATGAGCAACTCCACTTGCCTCATTGTGAATCATGGCTCCCCCTAACTGTTCCATAGTCACTTCTTCACCCATTGCAGATTTAGTGACCTGCGGACCTGTGATGAACATTTGACTCGTCTGATCCACCATAAATACAAAATCCGTCAATGCCGGAGAATATACCGCTCCTCCCGCACAGGGCCCCATAACTGCCGATATTTGAGGTACAACCCCGGAAGTTATGGTATTCCTATAAAATATTTGCCCATATCCGGATAAAGCACCTACCCCTTCTTGGATTCTTGCCCCACCGGAATCATTCATTGCGACTATGGGGCTTCCCATCCTCAAAGCTAAATCCTGCACCTTACAGATTTTTTTTGCATGTACCTCCCCAAGTGAACCGCCCATAACAGTAAAATCCTGAGAATATGCATACACAGGCCTGCCGTCTACCAAACCATATCCTGTTATAACGCCTTCACTCGGTGCATCTACATTTTCCATGCCAACTCTGACACATTTATCTTTTACAAAGGCATCCAGCTCCACAAAGCTTCCTTCGTCAAATAACAAATTTATTCTTTCTCTGGCTGTCAACTTGCCTTTTGCATGTTGAGCTTCAATTCTTTCCTCACCTCCCCCTCCTTCGACTTTAGCCCTACGTTTGCGAAGTTCTTCTAATTTATTGTTTCCCATTCATATCTCTCCTAATTTTATTTAATCTTTCTTCCCATCAGCCCAATAAAATTATAACCATATTTTTTACCCCTCTATTTTTCGAAATAAGGCGTTTAAAATAAAATATGTGTAGATAGACAGCTATATTATATTATATGCTATTTTATATATTTTTCTTAACAGTTGCAACCAGTTTTTCAAAAAACTTTTCTAATATCAGCCCCCCGAAAGATTATATTATAAAAATAACTTTGAAGCGCTTTTATTCCCCCCAAAGTTATTTAAAATATTTCTTCTATATTATTTATTTTTCTTCTTCATTGTCTTCTATATCGTCATTATCGTCATTTTTTCCCCATTCTCTATTGTTTTCCCTATTATCCTCCTGAATTTTTTCAATTCCCTCATCCGGGGCCACTCTGTCTTGTTTATTTTTCTTGATTTTATTCGCCTTCGCTTGAAGGTCTTCCAATGTATCCTCTTCTTCAACTATTACTTCACCGCTGAAAATCATTTCAAACTGTTCCGCATCCAAAGTTTCGGCTATCAAGAGTGCTTGGGCCACGGCATGAAGCCTATCCATATTTTCAGTCAATAACATCTCTGTTCTTTCATATGCTTCATCGATAATTCGCCTTATCTCACTATCTATTTCGGCAGCTATGGATTCCGAATAATTTTTTGTAGTATGAAAATCCCTTCCTACAAATACTTCTTCTTCGTCACTAAAACTCATGGGACCGAGTTTTTCACTCATACCATATTTGGTAACCATTGCTCTTGCAATTCTGGTTACTCTCTGCAGGTCATTCTGCGCTCCCGTACTTATATCATTTAATACAAGTTTCTCCGCTATACGTCCGCCTAAAAGATGTACTATATCATTTTCCATCTCTGTTTTAGTTGTATAGTATTTATCTTCCGTAGGCAAGACCATGGTAAATCCGCCGGCCATACCCCGCGGAATGATGGATACCTGATGAACCGGATCAGAATCGGGAAGCAATCTGGCAATCACAGCATGGCCCGCTTCATGATAGGCCGTCAGTTTTCTTTCCCCTTCACTTATTACACGGCTCTTCTTTTCTATACCTACAATTACTTTTGTAATAGCTTCTTCCACAGTTACCATCTCTATAACCTTTCCGCCCTTTCTTGCGGTAAGGAGTGCGGCTTCATTCATAAGATTTTCTATATCAGCCGGGGTAAATCCGGGAGTTCTTCTCGCTAATACCCTTAAATCTACATCTTTTGATAGGGGCTTGCCCTTGGAATGTACCTTTAATATAGCCTCTCTGCCTTTGATATCCGGTGCGCCAACCACTACCTGGCGGTCAAATCTGCCCGGCCTCAGCAGTGCAGGGTCTAAAATATCCGGCCTATTGGTTGCTGCTACGACAATAACACCCTCATTTACACCGAAACCGTCCATCTCGACCAGCAACTGATTTAAGGTCTGCTCCCTCTCGTCGTGCCCGCCGCCAAGGCCTGCACCCCTCCTTCTACCGACTGCGTCTATCTCATCGATAAATATTATACAGGGTGAACTCCTCTTTGCCTGTTCAAAAAGGTCGCGTACACGCGATGCGCCAACTCCTACAAACATTTCTACAAAATCAGAACCGCTTATACTAAAAAAGGGTACCCCTGCTTCGCCCGCAACAGCCTTTGTTAAATATGTTTTACCTGTTCCGGGGGGGCCTACCATCAAAACACCTTTTGGTATTCTGGCACCTAAGTCCATGTATTTTTTTGGACTTCGCAAGAAATCCACGATCTCCTGCAACTCTTCTTTTTCCTCATCTAATCCTGCAACATCCTCAAATGTTATCTTGGTCCTATCATCTTCTTTATATAACTTTGCTCGGTTCTTCCCAAACGACATTACACGGCTGCCGCCGCCCTGCGACTGCTGCATAAACACGAACCAAAATACTACAAATACCAATATCATAAGCACGGAAGGCAGCATTTCTATAATCCAATGTGTGCCCTCTTGAGGCCCTGCTTCAAATTTCAGGATTCCGGCCTTCATCTGTCTATCTATCTCTTCGGTAAATTCTTTTTCATTGAATACTTCCGGTACAAAAGATTTAAATTTAACTTTTTCATTATCTAAAGTCATAACCCCTTCAATAAAGCGGTCAACCATATAAATTTCATGTACATTTTCTTCTAACAGCTCTTGGTAGAAGCTAGAAAATTCAATGTCCTTTGTCGGCGAGGATTTATTTCCAAATTGTTGGATTAAAAATAACAAAATAATGAACAGCAAAATATAAAAACTTGCTCCTCGGAAAAATTTTCTCAAGCAATATCCTCCTCTCATCCTTAATGCACAAATTATTACATCTCATAATCTTACCATAATACATATTTTAAAACAACTAAAATAACCATTCAGATAATATCAATTTGCTCTAGGATAATATTAAATTACCGGATGAGGTCTCTTGATTTTTATCAAATATTATTTCCAATATTCGATCAGTTTTATCGGTTACTTTATATTTCTCGCTAATTCTCAGCCCTACCACCCACATAATTTCATCCCCGTCACATACCAGGGGAATCCTCTCTCTTTCGTCACGGCTAATTTTATAATCGATAAAAAAGTCCTTTAATTTTTTACTTCCGGTCAAACCCAAGGGATAAAAACGATCACCTTCCCGTCGATTTCTGACATTCAATATATCTCTGATTTCATCATAATCAAAATATTTACGATATTTATCTCTGGATATCTCTTCGATATCCTCACAATCCACGACTCTGGTTGTGAAAGTTCCGCCTATCTCCTCCAGATAAAAGCTGCCCTCTATCGGAAGTTCATAATGAAATATCTTATCTTCTTGATCTTCTATAGTGAAACAAATATCTTTGTAACTTATTTTAGCGATCAATCCCATGGGAAGAGTTATTTTTTTACCCGTTATACCTTTTTGTATCAATTCCAGCACATCCTGTACATGCTTGTATTCCAAAATTTCCTGCCTCCCCAGTAGTTGTTCGGCTGCTAACCGGATCACCCTGGATTGCAGTGAGTTATGCAATTCTTGTATACCCCTTATAGGCAATTCTAATCTGTATTCATCCTGAGCGGTTATTAAATTTATATAGATTTCTCTCGCCTCTTCTTCTATGAAATCAAAATCTTTTTTCAATATTTCCGCAGTCCTAACAAGATTTGCCATAATATTCGGATTATAGTTTTCCTCTAAATATGGAATTAATTCCAATCTTATTTTATTTCTATAATATATGGACTCTAGATTAGATTTGTCAATCCTCGGGGACAGGTTGTATATTTTGCAATACCTCTCTATGCTCTCCCTGTCTATGTTGAGCAGAGGCCTGATGATTTTCCCCCGTTTAATATGCATAGCTGTTAAACCCTGCAGCCCGGTCCCTCTGAGGAGCCTCATGAGCACAGTTTCCGCCTGATCATTTTTATTGTGGGCTACGGCAATTTTAGTCGCATCGGCCCTCTGTGCAACCTCCTCGAAAAAATCATAACGGAGTATGCGCCCGGCTTCCTCGGGGGATAATCCGTATTCCTTCGCATATAGGGGCACATCCACACTTTTGATAAAATAAAGTATATCTAAATCCTCGCAAAGATTGGATACATACCGGGCATCCATCTGTGCTTCTATACCCCTGAAATTATGGTTTAGATGTGCACCGTATAACTTCAGATTATATTCTTCCTTAAGTTGGTAGAGAGCATGCAACAGACACACCGAATCCGGCCCTCCGGAAATTGCTACAACAATTTTATCCTCTTTTTCTATAAGGTTATACTTTTCAATAGTCTCTCTTATTTTATCTAACATAATATATATTCATCCTTCATTTTTTAAATTATTCATGTGTAGCAATTTTTCGTCTTCTTACATTTTTTTCTTTTATTCTATTCTCATTATATATTGTTAATAATCTATTTGCAAAGCTTTTAACATCTTCTTTATATACTGCCCGATATCTTTATAATATTTACTCTGTTCATATACAAATCCACCGCTTAAGATTGATAAATATAAATAATGGGGATGATGACTTAGGGTTTGGGGGCAGAAAATCAAATTCGAGTTGACAAATATAAGTGATAAGTCTAATATTTTAGATAAGGCTATAATATCTTTCGTGAATATAATTGATATCCTCCGCTTTAAAGTGACAAAAAAAGCGGAGAAGAGATATTATCCTACAGCTATCGTATACCTATTTTAGGAGGAAATAACGTTGAATAAAAATCAGATTAAAAATACAGCAGTTACAATTACTATCATCATAGTGTTGAGTGCTGTTATAATGGCCGTAACCTTTTTATTTTCATCAGCCACATTAAATATTCCACTGCTTAAAAGTTATTTTAAACAGGGCATGATTATTTTTATGAATTTTATTCCCATATTTCTATTGATGAGTTTTATATATCTGATATCTAACAAATTATGGTTGGGCTATCTATTGACGGCTCTGATATTTACAACAATGGGAATAGTTAACAAGCTAAAGCTGACATACAGGGACGAACCCTTCGCTTTTATAGATATAAAACTGATAAAGGAATCATTTAAAATGGCAAAAACATATGATTTACATTTGAGCATAAAAGTCATAGTGATGATACTGGGTTTAATCACAATAGGAATCTTATTAAAAATATTCTTCCAACCTAAGATTGAAGCTAAAAATGTAAGAATAGCCCTTATATTGCTCTTGAGTGTTTTATCTATATTCATATTTGAAAATTATTATTTCGACTCAAATGTATATGCCGAACTTGGAGACGATGGCCTTATGAATAGGTGGATTTATTCGCAATCATATCAATCCAAGGGGCTCGTTTATCCCTTTATCTACAGTATTCAGGATGTAAAGGCACATCCGCCGGAAGGATATGATGAAAATAAAGCAAAAGAAGATCTGAGTAGAAATAATTATACGGATATCC
>DASRMO010000054.1:0-6131 GCA_035647895.1 Clostridia bacterium | reverse complement strand
TATAGGAAATATATATCTCCTTTGAAAAAGCCTAGTTGTAGATTTTATCCCACTTGTTCGCAATATAGTTTATTGGCTTATGAAAAGTATGGTGTTTTTAAGGGAAGTTACTTAGTTTTAAAGAGAATATTAAAGTGTCATCCCTTTCATCCAGGAGGATACGATCCTATTAAATAACATATCAATATGTATTGGGGGTTTTAATTTTGAATGTTTTAGCAAAACCGTTGGGAGCACTGTTAAAGTTAATATTTGATTTAACAAATAATTACGGATTATCCATCATAATCTTTACCGTAATAGTAAAATTATTGACTGTCCCTTTAACACTGAAACAAACCAGATCAATGAGAGAAATAAATGAAATACAACCAAAATTAAAAAAGCTTCAGGAGAAGTATAAAAACGACAAGGAACAATTGAACGTAAAAACTTTGGAACTGTATAAAGAGCATAATATAAATCCATTTGGGGGATGTTTTCCTTTATTAATTCAGCTCCCAATCCTTGTTGGTTTATTTGCAGCCTTGAGAGAACCGGCTAAATATGTTTTTGAATCTGAAGCGGTTTATAAAACCATAAATACCAGTTTTTTATGGTTAACTGATTTGTCAATACCGGATCCATATTTATGGGGACTGCCTTTACTTGCGGGGTTGACAACATATTTATCTTCAGTGACTGCAACCGCAGGGATGCCTACAGATCAAAATCAAAAAATAATGACATATTTTATGCCGATCATGATTTTTTGGTGGGGGAAAAGCTTCCCGGCAGGTCTTACACTATATTGGGTGGTCAGTAATGCATTTCAAGCAATTCAACAACTTGTAATCAGGAGGCCTCAGGTAAAAATAAAGGAGGGTTTGAAATAGTATGAAGTTGTTAGAGTCAACGGGGAAAACGGTTGAAGAGGCCATTGCTCTGGGATTAAAGGAGTTAGATACGGAGAGGGAACGGGTAGACGTAAAAATACTTGAGCTGCCTAGTAAAGGGCTTTTTGGCATCATAGGATCTAAACCGGCAAAGGTGAGACTAACTATGGTAAATAGGCCCGAAGATGATGCAAGAACATTCCTGGAAAATTTGTTTAGAGCGATGGAAATGGAAGTGACTTTGGATATCGAACAGAGGAACGATACATTGTTAGTAAATATAGAAGGTTCAAATATGGGTATAATTATTGGAAGAAGAGGCCAGACATTAGATTCTATACAGTACTTATTAAATTTAGTAATAAATAAAAATAGCGATAAATACATCAAGGTATTTGTGGATACGGAGAATTATAGAAAAAAAAGAGAGGAAACATTGACCAGGTTGGCGAGCAAAATGGCTAGTCGGGTACGTAAAATCGGCAAAACCATAGCCTTGGAGCCTATGAATCCTTATGAACGGAGGATTATTCACGCCAGCTTACAAAATAACCCCTTTGTACAGACATACAGTGAAGGGGAGGAACCCTATAGAAAAGTCATCATCTCACTGAAAAATAAAAACTATTAAATTTTAAATAAGGGCGGTCTTTCTCGGCTATTGTCGGACAGGGATCGCCCTCTACTATGTAGAAAACCGGGCAAATATTGCGGTTGCCTGATTGTGCGTTGCCAATACAAGCCTAGTTGTTTAATAATGTACAGAATCAATAAAGGGTGGACACATGGGTCCACCCCTACGTTTCGGAAATCAAAAAATTGTAGGGGCGGACCCATGTGTCCGCCCTGTGTTCGGGAAATAAAGAATCATAAGCCTTTCCGGTAATATTGTGGGGGCGGGGACCTGTGTCCGTCCTGCGTTTCTGAAATAAAGAATCAGAATACCGACGGTAATGTAGGGGCGGACCTATGTGTCCGCCCTCTTGCAGCACATTATTAAATTATGGTGCAATGCTATTTTAAATTTATCCTGATGAAAGCGGGCAAAATTTGATATAATAAGAAAGATGAAGGGATATGAACTTTGCCGGATAGAGGTGAAAACTATGTTTATAGACGATACTATTGCAGCCATTGCCACAGCTCCGGGAGAAGCCGGGATAGGAATAGTCAGAATCAGCGGAGAAAAATCGCTAGATATAATAGATAAAATCTTCAGATCCAAAGAAAATAAAAAACTGAGCCAATACAAGCCCAGGCGAATAACCTATGGCTATATAATAGAGCCCGATAAAGAGGAAAAAATCGATGAAGTCTTAGTTTCATACATGAAAGCCCCGAACACGTATACGAAAGAAGATATAGTAGAAATAAATTGCCATGGAGGCATGATATCCGTAAAAAAAATATTAGGGTTGGTACTTAATTTTGGTGCTAGAATTGCCAATCCGGGGGAATTTACCAAAAGGGCATTTTTGAATGGAAGAATAGATCTGGCACAGGCAGAAGCGATAATGGATCTCATCAGCGCCAAAACAGAGAAGGGGTTTGATGTAGCGCTGAACCAATTGGAAGGAATTTTATCAAAAGAAGTCTCGAAAACCAGAGAAAAACTCTTAGGAATGCTGGCACATATACAGGTTTCCATTGATTTTTCGGAAGAAGATATAGATGAAATAACCCTGGATAATTTATTGGAGAACAGCAAAGAAGTAGAAAAAAGTATTCGGAAATTATTGGACACCTCACATACGGGGAAAATAATAAGGGAAGGCTTGAGCACTGTAATTGTGGGAAAGCCCAATGTGGGCAAATCCTCTCTTCTCAATGCATTAATCAGGGAATCCAGGGCAATAGTGACGGATGTTCCGGGTACAACGAGGGATATGATAGAGGAACATTTCAGCGTGAAAGGCATACCTCTCAGGTTGATAGATACTGCGGGAATAAGAGAGACGGAAGACATCGTGGAAAAAATCGGCGTTGAAAGATCAAAAGAACTGTTTAATCTGGCGGATTTAATTATAGTTATGCTGGATGCCTCCAGTAATCTGACAAAGGAAGACCTGGAGATAATAGACCTTATAGGTTCTAGAAGGGCCTTGATCATAATCAACAAGACAGACCTTCCTCAGAGACTTGATGTTGATGAGGTAAGGGATATTATAGGGGATAAAGATATAATCGAAATATCTATATTGGAGAACATAGGAATAGAAAAAATAGAGGAAGCCCTGATAGATATGGTATATCAAGGGGAAGTAAAGGCAAAAGACAGTCTGTTGGTTACCAATATGAGACATAAAAACGCACTAGAAAGAGCATTAAAAAGCATAGAAGATGCCATAAAAGCTATAAAGGAACAGCTGCCTTTGGATTTTATTGAGGTAGATATAAGGGACACTTGGGAAGCCCTGGGGGAAATTACAGGAGATGCGGTAGGGGAAGACTTGCTGGATCATATTTTTGAAAATTTCTGTATAGGGAAATAATATTTTGCAAGACATAGAGAGAAACTCATTTCATGTGAAAATACGGAGGTAAGAAATGGAAGTTTATAACGCGGGAAATTACGATGTTGTGGTTGTAGGTGCCGGGCACGCAGGTTGTGAGGCTGCGCTGGCTGTTGCCAGGATGGGTTATAGAGTGATAATCCTTACCATGACATTGGGCTCCATAGCTTCTTTACCTTGTAATCCATCTATCGGTGGGACGGGGAAGGGGCATTTGGTGAGAGAAGTAGATGCCCTGGGCGGAGAGATGGCATTAAATATAGACAAATCATTTATTCAAAGCAGAATGCTGAACACAGGCAAGGGGCCCGCGGTACATTCTTTAAGAATTCAAGCGGATAAAATCAGATATTATATAGAGATGAAAAAAACATTGGAAAATCAAAACAATTTGGATTTAAGAGAAGGAGAAGTGACGGATTTAATAGTGGAAGATGATATTGTAAAGGGCGTGGTTACAAAAACGGGGTCCGCTTATTATGGGAAAGCGGTCATATTAGCTACGGGGGTTTATTTGAAAAGCAGGATTTTTATAGGAGAAGTCAATTATGAATCCGGGCCAAGCGGCCTGTTTCCGGCGATGTACTTGTCCGATAGGCTTAAGGAACTGGGCTGCAATATGCGAAGGTTTAAAACAGGTACCCCGGCTAGGGTACATAAGGATACCATAGATTTTTCAAAGATGAGTATCCAGAAATGGGATGAGGAGATTGTGCCCTTTTCATTTATGAACAAGGAGATACAAAAAGAGCAGCAGCCCTGTTGGTTGACCAGAACTACCGAAAAAACACATGAAATAATCAGAGAGAACCTTCACAGGTCCGCTATGTACAGTGGGGACATAGAGAGTATAGGCCCAAGATACTGTCCTTCTATAGAAGATAAAATCGTCAAATTCAGCGACAAGCCGTCACATCAGATCTTTATAGAGCCTGAGGGTGTAGAAACAAAGGAGATGTATATACAGGGATTGTCCACCAGTTTGCCTGAAGAGATTCAAATAAAAATGCTCAGATCTGTTATCGGGTTGGAAAACGCAAAAATTATGCGGTCGGCCTATGCTATAGAATATGATTGCATAGACCCCAGACAGTTAAAACCTACCTTAGAGATGAAACACATCGGCAACCTATTCAGTGCGGGTCAATTTAACGGGTCATCGGGATATGAAGAAGCAGCTGCCCAGGGCATTATGGCGGGGATAAATGCTGTTTTAAAGATAAAAGGGAAGGAGCCGTTCATACTGGACCGCTCGGAGGCTTATATAGGCGTATTGATAGATGATTTAGTCACAAAAGGAACAGATGAACCCTATAGAATGATGACCTCAAGGGCGGAATACCGTCTTGTTTTAAGACAGGACAATGCGGATCTCAGATTGACGGAAAAAGGATACGAGCTCGGTTTAGTCAAGAAAGACAGATATGAGAGGTATCTTTTAAAGAAACAGCATGTCGGGGAAGAGATGGAACGTCTAAAAACGACTCATGTCTCTCCAGATATCGCCAATGATGTATTAAAAAAAGCGAACAGTACTCCTATAAAAGGCGGGATTTCTCTATATGAATTATTAAAACGCCCGGAACTCAATTATGAAAATATTAAAGGATTGGATGAAACCAGACCGGGAAATTTGCTAAAAGATGCCGAAATCCAATGTGAAATAATTATAAAATACGAGGGTTATATCAAAAAGCAGCTCAGGCAGATAGAGCAATTTAAGAAATTAGAAAATAAAAAATTGGATGAAGATATAGATTATAATGAAATTGACAGCTTGCGAATAGAGGCCAGGCAAAAACTAAACAGCATTAAACCACTGTCTGTAGGACAGGCATCCAGGATTTCCGGGGTGTCCCCGGCGGATATTTCCGTATTATTGGTATACCTGGAACAGATAAGGCGCAGAAGGGATGCAAAGTAATGGAGCCTGCGGAAATTTTAAAACATGGAACAGAAAAGATGGGCATAGAGATATCACAATATCAAATTGAGCAGTTTATTAAATATAAAGATCTTTTATTAGAATGGAATCAAAAAATGAATTTAACGGCTATTACGGAAGAAAAGGAGATCATCATAATGCATTTTTTAGATTCCATATCCTGTTTACAGACTAAGAGTCTATCTATCCGGCCAACAGCCGGGCCCCTTCAGCTAATAGATGTGGGAACCGGTGCTGGGTTTCCCGGGATACCTTTAAAAATAATGTTGCCGGAGATAAAACTTACTCTGTTGGATTCTCTAAAAAAAAGGATTGGTTTTTTAGAAGAAGTCGGTAAGGAGCTCAACTTAGACGGGATGGAATTCATACATGGGAGGGCGGAGGATTTTGGGAAAAATAAAGATTACAGAGAAAAATATAATTGTGTTGTATCCAGGGCCGTAGCGGCGTTAAATGTTTTGGCCGAGTATTGTTTACCATTCGTAAGGGTGGGGGGATATTTCATCTGTCAGAAAGGCCCTAAATTGATAGGGGAGATGGAAGAGGCGAAAAAAGCTATAAAAATATTGGGCGGGAAGATTGAAGAGCAAATGAAAACAGACATACCCTTTAGTAACAGGGATCACTATATATTGATCATAAAAAAAATAAAACAAACTCCGATTAAATATCCCAGAAAAGCGGGAAAACCGAGTAAAAACCCGATAAAATAGCAAAAATAAGACGTATTTTGTAAAACGAATTTCCCCGGAAAAAAAGTATAATAGCAGGATTAATAAATTTTTTATAGAAATAGAT
>DASRMO010000053.1:0-3613 GCA_035647895.1 Clostridia bacterium | reverse complement strand
CAATAATATGTTAAAATCATTATTAATAACTAAATAAGGTCTAAGGTGTTGGACGTAGGGGGAATTTAAATGACAAAAGAGGTAATAGTTTTTACATCTCAATTATGCTCATATTGCTATGTGGCTAAAGATTATCTTTCATCAAAAGGGGTTCAATATATAGAAAAGGATATTGAAACAGATCAGGAAGCTAGATTGGAATTGATTCAGAAAGGTATTACAGCCGTACCCGTAATAAAAATAGAGGGAGAGCTGATAGTAGGATTCGACAAAGGTAGAATCGACGAATTATTAGGATTATAATATATTTTTATAAATAATTAAGATATAAGGATTTTTTATTTATATAGTATTTTAAAATACAAACTGCAATGTTTGCAATTAAACGTTGTAAAAAAATAATGGGGGTGGTAGAATATCTTAAAGTATGGTATAATGGTAAAAGCTATGAAAAATCAAAAGAAATAATATGGGGGTGTCGTTAATGAAAACTGACGTTCAAATTGCGCAAGAAGCAACATTGTTACCAATCATCGAAATAGCAGAAAAATTAGGAATCAGCGAGGACGATCTAGAGCTTTACGGAAAGTATAAAGCTAAAGTGTCCTTGGACGTGCTTCAAAGGTTAAAAGATAAACCTGACGGCAAATTGGTATTAGTAACTGCTATAACTCCGACTCCGGCGGGAGAAGGAAAAACTACTACTAATGTTGGATTGAGTATGGCCCTGAACAAAATAGGTAAAACAGCTTTTACAACACTCAGGGAGCCTTCATTAGGACCAAGCTTTGGTGTAAAAGGTGGAGCAGCAGGCGGAGGATATGCACAGGTAGTTCCTATGGAAGATATAAACCTGCACTTTACAGGTGATATTCACGCTGTTTCAACCGCTCACAACTTATTAGCCGCTCTATTAGACAACCATCTACATCAAGGTAATGAATTAAATATTGATGTTAGAAGAATAGTGTGGAGAAGATGCTTGGATATGAACGAACGTGCTCTTAGAAACGTAGTAATCGGACTAGGAAGAAGAGCAGACGGTTATCCAAGACAAGACGGTTTTGATATCACAGTTGCTTCGGAAGTTATGGCTATACTTTGTCTGTCTACCAGCTTTGAAGACCTAAAACAAAGAATAGGCAGAATGATCATTGCTTATAATGTTGATAATAAGCCTGTAACCGTTAATGATTTGGGAGTAACAGGAGCATTATCATTAATACTTAAGGATGCAATCAAACCGAACTTGGTACAAACATTAGAAAATACGCCTGCAATGATTCATGGCGGGCCGTTTGCAAATATAGCTCATGGATGTAACAGTATTCAAGCAACAGCATTGGGTCTAAAACTTGCCGACTACATGATAACCGAAGCAGGATTCGGAGCCGACCTGGGTGCCGAGAAGTTTTTCGATATCAAATGTAGATTTGCCGGTTTAAAACCAGACTGTGTTGTTATAGTTGCTAATGCAAGAGCTCTAAAACATCATGGTGGAGCTACAAAGGCTGAGTGGGGTATAGAAAATATGGATTATCTCGCAAAAGGCTTTGAAAACCTCAAAAAACAAATTGAAAACGTACAAATGTTTGGCGTTCCGGCTGTAGTTGCCCTCAATAGATTCCCAGACGATACAGAAGCAGAACTGGATTATATAGAGAAATATTGTCTTGAATTGGGAGCTGATATAGCACTTTCTGAAGTATGGGGCAAAGGTGGAGACGGTGGAATTGAATTAGCTAAGAAGGTAGTAGAAGTTATAGAAAAGAAACCTGCAAACTTCAAATTCCTCTACGATGTTGAAGACAGCATTGTTAATAAAATTACTGCAATTGCAACAAAATTATATAATGCGGACGGAGTTGACTTCTCTAAAGCTGCTTTGGCAGAAATCAAGAAGTTTGAGGATCTGGGATTAGACAAAGTACCTGTTTGTATAGCAAAAACTCAGCTTTCTTTATCTGATGATCCAAAGAAACTGGGCTTACCTAAAGATTATAATGTTTCAATAAGCAACATTAAATTATCGGCAGGTGCCGGATTTATGGTAGCATATGCGGGAGAAGTTATGACAATGCCTGGATTGCCTAAAGTTCCTGCAGCAAATAGTATGGACATTCTTCCAAGTGGAGAGATTGTAGGATTATTCTAAGGAATATAAAACAGTATTACATAAAAAAAGAAGGTCTGGAATTTTCCAGGCCTTTTTTTATGTTATAATAGTTATTGATGAGGAATTAAAATATAAAAAATGTTAAACACTAATATGAAGGTTATGAACAGGAGAGGAATCTGTAAATGAAGAGAAAAAAAATAGTATTTAGCGGTGCACAACCGACGGGGAGCCTGACATTAGGAAATTATATAGGGGCATTGCAAAATTGGAAGGCCCTCGAAAAGGAACATCATTGTTTATATTGTATCGTAGATTTACATTCTTTGACGGTACGCCAGGATCCCAAAGAGTTCCATGGGATATCATTGTCATTTCTGGCACAGTATTTGGCCAGCGGTTTGGATCCGGAGAAAAATATCATCTTTTTTCAGTCACATGTGCCTCAACATGCGGAGCTCACTTGGATTTTAGGCTGCGGCACATATGTCGGAGAATTAAATAGAATGACACAATTTAAAGACAAATCGGAAAAAAATAAGGATAATGTCAACTCGGGATTATTCACATATCCGGTGCTCATGGCGGCGGATATATTGTTATATAAGACTGATTTGGTGCCCGTGGGGGAGGATCAAAAACAACATTTAGAGTTAACCAGGGATATTGCCGCACGATTTAATAATTTATATGGAGAGACCTTTTCAGTACCGGAAATGTACACCCCCAAAATAGGGGCTAAAATTATGAGCCTTCAAGAGCCTGATAAGAAAATGTCAAAATCCGATGCAAATGCCAATGCAACGATATTTTTAATGGATTCCGAAGATACCATCATGAAAAAGATGAAAAGGGCGGTTACTGACAGTGAAAATATGATAGCCTACAGAGATGAACAGCCGGGGATTAAAAATTTAATCACCATATATTCCAGCCTTACGGGTTTATCCATAGAGGAAGTGGTATCAAAATATGAGGGCAAGGGCTATGGGGCATTTAAAATTGATACGGCGGAGGTTATTATAGAATTTTTAAGGCCCTTCAAAAAAAATTATGAGGATTATATGAATAATCCGGATTTTATAGAGAATGTATATAAGAAAGGGGCACAAAAAGCCTATGGGCTTGCGGAAAATACTATGACCCTTGTGCGGGAGAGAATGGGGCTAGTACAAAAATAAATAGGGAAACATATGAGGTAGGTTAAGGGAAGTGGTAAATTGAAAAAGTATAACAAATGGGTCAGTATTATAATAGTATGTGGTATATTCGGCATTATTATAGGCGTTCAATTAAACACAATGGTCAGCGGGGATTTTACTATGTTGTATAAAAATGAAATAGAGACCCAAGAATTGACGGAGTTAAAAAAAACTACCGAGGATATGAAAATAAAAATTGCTAATTTTAGAAATCAGGTCGAGGAATTGGAAAAAGAGCGTGCTGATGAGAGCGTCTCTTTAAAAAAGTTAAAATCAACTGTGGACGAATATAAAT
>DASRMO010000052.1:0-4865 GCA_035647895.1 Clostridia bacterium | reverse complement strand
GATAGATATAACATAATCCTCTTAGTATTTGCTATAGTTATTGCCATTATAATTCTAAGATTGGCAGATCTGATGATAGTTGAAGGGCAAAATTATCGGGAGCAGGCTGAAAATCGAATTTTTAAGAATATTTCCTTGGGTGCCCCGAGAGGTGAAATAAGGGATAAATATGGTAGATTGTTAGCCGGCAACCGTCCCAGTTTTACTGTGCAAATTATGAGAAATGAAATAGACAGTGAGAAGATGAATACGGTAGCACTGAAATTAATAAATATATTGGAGCAAAATGGTGATAAGTATACGGACGAATTTCCGATTATAATAACGGAAACCGGAGAATATGTTTTTACCTATGATATGGAACTTGCTAATTGGAAAGAAACTTACGGATTATCAGGTGTTAAAGATGGCGAAGAAGCTTTCGAGATTTTAAAGGAAAGGTATGATATAAATATAGAGGACCCTGTGGATGCTCAACTTGAATTATTAGAGATACCGGGTTTGACTATACCCATATCCATAAAAGAGAATACAAGATGGGAATATACAGATATCTTAAAAAAGGAGGATTGGCTCAAAAGCTATGGATTCAAAAGTTATGATGTAGAGGCTATAGACGTATTTAATAAGATCAGGAAAAGTTATGAAATTTCTGATGATTATTCCCCTGAAGAGGCCAGAAAAATAATGGTAGTACGTCAACAGATAGGGAGCAGCGGTTATTTACAGTATAATCCGGTAAAGATAGCACAGGATATTTCACCGCAGTCAGTAGCCGAGATAGAAGAGGGCATCTTAGAATTACCGGGGATAAGTATAGTCGTAGAATCAATCAGGTATTATCCGGAAGGGGAGTCGGCTGCTCATATATTAGGGTATTTAGGCAAGATTGCACAGCAACATGAAATAGATAAATATATTAAGGAACTAAAATACTTGTCCGATGATATTATAGGCAAGACGGGTCTTGAACATAAATTTGAAGAGACATTGAAGGGAATAGACGGGTATCAGAAAGTAATTGTAGATTCTAGGGGCAGATTAGTAGAGGTTTTGGAAAAAGAGGAACCGGTGCCCGGGGGGACCCTGTATTTGACGATAGATGCAAATTTGCAGAAAAAAACGGAGGAAGTGCTAAAAGATGTTTTAGAGGCCATTCAAACCGGCGGAATTTATGAAACCAGGTGGGGGAAAAACGATTTTTCAGGCACCAGCACCAGGGGAGTTATGGCAAATGCAAAATCGGGTGCTGTTGTGGTGACAGATGTTAAAACCGGTAAGATTCTAGCATTAGTTAGTTATCCGTCTTATGATCCTAATCTTTTTGCTACCGGGATAAGTTCATCAGACTGGCAAAGTCTGATGCCGGAAAACGAAAGAGATATGTTATCACCCAGGCCCCTGATGAATATGGCCCTGAGTACGGCGGTAGAACCCGGCTCCACTTTTAAAATGCTTGTTGCTGTTGCTGCTTTGGAGCAGGGGCTTGATCCCAATTATAGAATTTTAGATAAGGGTTTTATTAAAATTGGAGGGCATTCCTTTGGTAATTGGTTATGGAACCAGAGTAGAAGGACCATGGGTTATCAAAACTTAATTGAGGCTATCAGAGATTCTAATAACTATTATTTTTATTCCATAGCTAACGGATATGATTATGGGGCGGGGAAATCCATTCCAATCAATATGACTCCCCAAATATTGACGGATTATGCTAAAAGATTCGGGCTGAATGATCGTACAGGCATAGAGATAGATATTCCAAAAGAAAAATCAGGGGGCGTTCCCAGCTCAGAAAGAAAATTGGCAACGGTTAAGGCAATGCTAAGCAATTATTTAAATAGTCAAATGAGTGTAGAGGATTTGGACCCGGAGAAGATTACATCGGATGAAGAGAATTTAAAAAATGCGATAGATGAAGATGAAGAGAATTTAAAAAATGTGATAGAGGAAATTGTGAGTTGGACGGAAGAAAATCCGCCTAGAGCAACCATTGAAAAGCGAATGTTAGAATTAGGGATTAAAAAGGAAAAGGCGTCTATATATACAGATGTGGCCAAGTATAGCTATTTTAATCAGGCAAAGTGGAGTGTGGCCGATACCATGAACTTTGCTATTGGTCAGGGCCAACATGCATATACTCCTATTCAAATGGCAAATTTTATGGCTATTTTAGCTAACGGAGGATATAGATATAATATAGGTATTGTTAACAAATCTAAATCAACTAAAGATGGGAAAATTGAGGAGTATCCTCCGGAATTAATAGAAAAAATTGAATTAAAAGATTATAATAATTTGGACATAGTAAAGACCGGTATGAACCAGGTCGCGACAATGGGCTCAACCAGGCAGACTTTTGACAAATTACCTGTAGATGTGGCGGTTAAAACGGGTACTGCACAAAAAACCGGTAAAATTCCTCCTGTAGATGAAGTAGAATATTTAAAAACACATTTATCAAAATTTGGAATTTCGGTAAAACAGGTAGAAGAGGAAATGATGCAATTAATGAGCACAAACAAAAACAATGCAGAATATATGGATAAGGCCTCTGTTATGAGGGAGGCCATAAAGCAGATAAATCCTAGAATTAAAGACAAGGATATAGATCAGTACAAGTCGGATTATGACAATTTTACCTGGTTTACAGGTTTTGCACCCTATGAAGATCCACAGATTGCAATTGCAATTCTTATTCCACAAGGTGGTTCAGGAGGCTACGGGGCTCCTATATTCAGGGAAATTGTAGCCGAATATATGGGATTAAATGAAACTGATGATAATGAGGATTTTAATGTTGATAATAGATTGTTACCGTAAAAACCGGGACTTAGTTAACTAAGTCCTGACTAATGTAGATCTACTTAGAAAAATAGATATTAATGTCTATCGGTTTTTTGATGGGTAAAGAAGGAATTATGTAGTTTGTGGAGAATTTATTAGTATGGGCAATATGTTGCTGGAGGGAATAGCATGGTTCAAGAGAACATAATAGAATTTAAGGGTACTAAAAACGGGATTTTGATTTATATTAAGCCTCAGCAGGACTTTGAGATTATAAAACAACAGCTGATTGATAAGATTGAAAAAGCGAAATATTTTTTCAAGGGTGCTAAAATTTTTGATATATATTGTGATACTTTGACTGCCGAACAAAAAAAAGAATTAGAAGTATTTATGGCGACAAGATATAAAATATATGTTTTAAATCAGGATGAAAGGGATATTTTGAATAAATCCGAGCAGATGGAAACCGTATTTACCGGAATAACAGAGGGCAAGACGAAATTTGTACAAGGCACCATAAGGTCGGGGCAAAATATAAATTATGATGGGAATATAGTTATTTTAGGGGATGTTAATCCGGGGGCACATATAACAGCCTATGGTAACATTGTTGTCATGGGTAGCCTGCGTGGGGTTGCACATGCGGGTTCAAACGGTAACAGGGATGCTTGCGTAGCGGCATTTTATTTAGAACCCACACAACTGAGGATTTCGGATGTTATAACTAGGGCACCGGATGGTTATTATGAGAGGCCCAAAATTCCGGAATTAGCCAAGGTAAAAGGTAATATGGTGTACATTGAGCCATATTTAAACAGGAAATAAATATCAAATTAATAATAAAATTGTTAAAGTATACACGAGATAGGGGGAAGGATTTATGGGCGAAGTTATTGTAATAACATCCGGAAAAGGGGGTGTTGGCAAGACAACGGCTACTGCTAACATAGGAACCGGATTGGCTGAGCTGGGGTATAAAGTTGTTGTGGTAGATGCGGATATTGGCCTTAGAAATTTAGATGTGATTATGGGGCTGGAAAATAGAATAGTCTATGATATTGTCGATATAGTTAAAAATGTTTGCAGATTAAAACAAGGTTTAATAAAGGATAAAAGATACAGCGAATTATATTTATTGCCGGCAGCTCAAACTAAGGATAAAAGTGCCGTTACTATAGAACAGATGCAAAAACTAACATTAGAATTGAAAGAAAGCTTTGATTATGTTTTAATTGATTGTCCCGCCGGTATAGAGCAAGGATTTAAAAATGCAATTGCAGGGGCAGATCGTGCTATTGTAGTGACAACACCGGAAATATCAGCGGTAAGAGATGCGGATAGAATAATAGGATTATTAGAGGCATCCGAAATAAGAGATCCTATCTTAATTATTAATCGTATTAGAATTGATATGGTTAGAAGAGGAGATATGATGGACATTGATGATATGATTGATATTTTAGCTATCGATCTGTTAGGTGTGGTACCCGATGATGAAGCAATAGTGATTTCTGCTAATAAAGGAGAGCCGGTGGTTGCAAATCAAACTGCATTGTCCGGGCAAGCATTTAAAAATATAACCAGAAGAATTATTGGAGAAAATGTCCCTTTTATGAATATGGAAATCGAGGAAGGGTTTATGAGTAAATTAAGGAGAATATTTGGTTTAGCTAAGTAAATGTAAAGGGGAGGGGAGAAGGAATATGGATTTTTTTAAATTTTTTAATCGGGGTTCCGGAACAAGTAAAAACGTAGCAAAGGAGAGGCTTAAGTTAGTTTTAGTTCATGATCGGACGAATTGTTCGCCTCGTTTTTTAGAAATGGTTAAAGGGGATATAATCAAGGTTATTTCCAATTATATGGAAATAGATGAAGAGGGCTTAGATATTAGATTGACAAAAACAAAAAGAGGGAGCAATAATTCAAATATTTCAGCTTTAGTAGCTAATATTCCTATCAAGAAAATGAAGGAACGCAGTCTTTAATATATTATAAATTACATATATCAGGTATATAACAAATCGATATTTCCTAAAAACGGGCAAGCTTTGCTTGCCCGTTAAATATTGATTTTC
>DASRMO010000051.1:0-3086 GCA_035647895.1 Clostridia bacterium | reverse complement strand
GAAATGAATGAAATGGCCTTACAGTCCGATAATGAACTAAAGTGGTGGTTTGGCAATTTTAAGAATATAGGTGTTAAATATGTGGGCCTCCATGAGGAGAACCTTGAATCCATGATAGACGACAATAAAGATGTTGAGGTTATCATGGGCTGGGAATTATTGCGAAGCGGCAGGTTAAAAGAGCTTTATTTGACCGGTTTGGAAAAAGATTATGAGATCGGCAAATATGATGTTCTGGTAAATACCGAATCAGAGGAGATTTTTAATTTTATACATGATGGCTTAGTTAATCGGTACGAAGAGGACTTATTTGAAATCCTATCCGATGAGGAGGGCAGGTATGCCATATTGCTCAGAGGCACCATAAATGATACTGTTTATTTAAAAGGGGAGTCATTTATAGATGTGTATGATAAGGGTGTGTCATTGAGGGGGACACCCTATACCTCAAAATTGATAAAATTAGGCCTGGGCTTCGACAATGAGAAGATAGAGCTTATCAGGGAGAGCGGATTGGAAGTATTGCCGCGGCCTTCAAACTACAGTCCATGGACGACGGATAAATATATCAGGGCCCTGTTTGATGATTTCGAAAACTTTGATATGATTCCGCCTGTTTTTATATTCACAGGGGATACGGTTTTAGGGTATCCCGGCTATAATTATCTGGTGTCGGAATATATGCAGGATAATGATATAAAGGTGGGGCTGATAGAGACATCCGTACAGAGGAAACATTTGGAGCAAACAGGAATAGAAGATTTAACCAGGGACTTAGAATATGATGCTGTCAGAATATTTTCCGTCTGGCCATATGTACAGGAGAGATTTAAATACTATAATTATGAGGGTGCGGAAGAGATTGAGAATACTTTTTATAGAGCGGTGACGGAAAGAAATATAAGATTGATATATTTCAAGCCCTTCAAGGAGAACAAGGCATCTTTTGTAACTGATTTTGAAGAGTATAAAAAAATGTTCGACAGGTTCGAAAATAGAATAGCGGCACATGGCATAGAAATAGGAAGAAGCAGTACAATGGCGCCGAACAGGGTCCGCATAGCCAAGCAGACCGTGATAGGCTGGGGAGTTGTTGCCGCGGGTGTCCTGCTTTTATCTTTTTTATTCAATATGAATAGCAAGGTAAAAGATATTTTATTGCTCCTGGGTATGCTGGCGGTTCCGGCAATATATGTAATAATACCGCTTTTAATGGAGAAAATTATGGCCCTGGCGGCTTCCATCATATTTCCATCGTTGGCAATGGTATGGGTATGCAGCGAATGTAAAAAACATTTCAATGCCGATAGGGAATATTCCCTGTTGAATATTATCGGGATTGGAGTAAAAGATTTGGCAATAGCAACGGTTATTTCGGTGCTCGGCGGTTTTTTCGTTGCCGGGATATTGTCTAATACCGAATTCTTGTTGGAAATGGACATATTCAGAGGTGTTAAGTTCAGCCAAATAGCTCCGATAATCTTATATGGGGTAACCTATATAGCTTATTTCGGATATAAAAACAGGAGGAATGCCGATGATAAACCCGCCTTGGGCTTGAGGGATATAAAAACCCTTTTGTTAGAAGACGTAAAAATAATATATATTATATTATTAACAATACTGTTAGCAATAGGATATGTTTATATTGCCAGAACCGGTCACGAAACAAATGTCCAGCCGTCTACATTTGAAATGATGGCGAGAAACATATTAGAAGAGAGGTTGTTAGCGAGACCCAGAATAAAGGAATTTTTAATAGCATCTCCGGCTCTGATGGCGGCTATATACTTTGCTAAAAATAAATATAAATTTCTTACATTTATTGCAGGCCTGGCGGCTGTCATGGGACAGGCTTCAATCGCTAATACGTTCAGCCACCTGAGAACTCCGATATATCTATCGGTCATGCGTATAGTTTATTCTTTAGGGCTGGGTATAGTTCTGGGAGTTATATATATTGCCATAATAGAGGTCATATTTAAAATAATTTTCAAATTATCAGGTACTAGGGCTGTGAAGGAGAGAAATTGATGAACAAGATACTTATATTTGGATATTATGGATTTCAAAATACGGGGGATGAAGCAATATTACAGGTGATGATTGAACAAATCAAAAAAAATATTCCCCATGCAAAATTAACCGTTCTAAGTTATAAAGCGGCAGAAACCATGAAAAAATACAATGTAAGTGCCATAAGCAGAAATAAGTATATTGATTTGATAAAGGCTATAAAGGAATCCGACATAATAATCAGCGGTGGGGGTTCAATTCTGCAGGATGCTACCAGTGCAAGGTCCCTTATTTATTATTTGGCTATTATATACCTGGCAAAAATGTTGGGCAAAAAGACCATGTTTTACGGCAATGGGTTCGGACCCATCACTAAACCTCTTAATAAGAAGCTTGCAAAGTACATTGTCAACAAAGTGGATATAATAACCGTAAGAGACCAGCAGTCCAAGGAAGAGATCGAGGCATTAGGGGTAAAAAAAGATATTACAGTGACCGCCGATGTCACTTTTTCCATGAATTTACCATCCGAAGAAGTTGTCAGGGCTATCTACGAAAATGAAAATATAGATACTACAAAACAATTGATAGGGATATCCGTGAGGAGATGGCATGGGGAGGATGTATATAAGGAGGTAATAGCGAGTACTTGTGAAAGCCTGATGAATAAAAATTATGAAATAGTTTTTATCCCTATGCAATATTTTGAGGATGTCTATATCTCCGAAGAGATTGCCCATATGATGAATAAAAAACCCAAGATAATAAAGGGCGAGTACTCTCCGAAAGAAATGGCGGGTATAATCAGCGGGCTGGATTTATTGATAGGTATGAGGCTGCATTCACTTATCTTTGCCGCTATTGCCGCTGTCCCCATGGTGGGACTTGAATATGATCCTAAAATCTTAAATTTCCTGAACCTGGTAGGTCAGGAGAGCGGCGGAAGGGTAGAAAATCTCTGTGTTTTTCATCTTCAGGATATGATTGATGAGGTCATATATAAAAAGGAAAAATACAAGCATAATCTTATAGATATACGAAACGAATTGAGTCGGAAGGCTGAGCTGAAT
>DASRMO010000050.1:0-7746 GCA_035647895.1 Clostridia bacterium | reverse complement strand
GGGCTTTATGTTACGAATTCGGCTCAATCTCATCGAGAGAAATAATTGTTCTCTTGTTGCCCTGCTTAATTGATGAACGGGCATCAGGTCTTTTCCGTCTTTTTGCTTAACTTTAAAATTCAAATCAGCCTCGGACTGTGCTTCGGGTATATCTATCTCTTCATAATCCCCCGAAGTAATTTTCTTGAATATATCACCGGCCGTATCAAGAATGGAGCCCTTAGTATTTTCGATAAAGGTTTTATGTACTGCATCAACCATGAATTCTGCTAACCTGTAAGTGGCATATTGCTCCGCCAAGGTTTCCAGTTTATTTTTTGCGCCGGTGATCTTTTGGTGAGCATCTTGAAGTTTCTCATCGGAGGATAAGGCCTGAATCTCCGTTTCTAAAACAGCCCTATCTTTTAACTTAGAATCCCTCTGCAAATTTAGATCTTTTATGTCCTCAGTTATATTGTTATATTTTCTTTCAATCTCCGTCAGTGATGAATAGGCATTGAAATGTTGTTTATAAGCCGGCAATACGTCTTTTTCAGATTTATTCTTTAGGAGAATTCTCCTGCGTTTTTCGATATTTAAGGATGTCTCCAGATCCAAGTTCAGATTTTCATATATTTCCTCTTCCTTTTTAAGTTCTTGATAGCATCTGCCCCTATCGATAAAAGAATCCAGCATCTCGGACAGCTCAGACGGAATTATTTCCAAAGGGATTTGCAGATCGGGTTTTTCTTTTTGCAGCAGTGCTGTTATTTTTTTCTCCAGTTCTTTTTTATATATCTCTGCCTTTTTCAATTCCTGAGCCAACTTAAGATGCACAATGACCTCTTCCACAGCAGTAAAAATTTTCTCGGAAACAGAAAAATCATCATCAATATCGGATATATTCTGATTGAATGAACTCAAAACCGAGATAATCCCGTAAAAAATTTTTTTCAGCTCTTCATGTTGTGTCTCTAATCTTTCCTTACTCTCTTGCCAGAGAACATATCTTTCTTTGAGATTTATGATCTCCCCGTAAAAATCCGTAAGTTGGTGATAAGGCGTATTTTCAGGAAGATTCAGTAATTTTACGGTTTGAGCTATTTCATTTTCCGCAGCATCCAGGGATTCTTGCAAAATTTTCTCTTCTAGTTCTAAGGATATCAGCTGTTTCCGGAAGCCCTCAATTTCTTTTTCAATCAAAGTGAGCTGATTTTTAAATTCCCTCTCTTTTGATTGGAAGGATTGGAAATATATATATATTGATGCTGCCAAAACAAAGCCGGCCGCCAATGATACAATAGGATTTAACATTGCAATGAGCAATACAAGAGCCAATCCCAAGCCTGCTATTACAGATAAATTTTTGGGGAGGTTCCTATCCTCTTTTGTAAACTGTTTTTTTTCATCTTGTTTTTTGTCGAGAATACTCTCCGCTTGTATTTTATCAGAGGACACCCGTTCCATTTTTTCCCTGACTTTTTTATGTGTATCAACAATTTCCCGCAAATTTTCTTTATTTACGTGATCTGTAGTGATATTATCCAGGATAGAAAGATTATCCCCCCATTTTGCATTCAGCTGAACCAATTTCTGTTTTAATGTTTTTTCCTCATTGATATGGGTTTGTTTGTTTTCCTGATAGCCGATAACTTTTTCTCTCCATCCCGAAAGATCTTTTTGATACCCGAGCAAGACATCTTCTTTTTTCAGAAAGATATCCGTGCCTTCCATCCCCATTGCATCTGAGTATTTACGGAGGGCATCCCCATACTCATCTGCACAAATATCATATTCATTTTTGAGAATTGTTCCTCTATTGAAGCCGTCCTCGGGATAGGATTTTAATAAGTGGCCGTTCTGTTTTAATTTCTCCCCAAGAAGGAGCATTTTTTCATATTTATTGTAGTGATCTCTGATAATTTCTAAGGTTTCTAATTTTGTTTGCAGATTTCCGAGATTATTTTCTATTTGGGGGATTGTTTGATTTTCCAGCTCTATTAACTCTTGTTTTTTTATATAATAAGAATCCAACTGTTTATTTGCTTCGTTTCTGTCGGAAATTCCTTCTTTAATTTTCTCCGTATATGTTTTAAATTCTCCGACATTTTTAGCTCCCTTGCTTCTTCCGATGTCACATGCTCCCTTATTGAATTCTCCTTTGAATTTTACCAGGCGGAGAGCGTCTACCCAACCTCCTCCCAGTAAAACTGTCTGCAGGTATTTTTCTTCCTTGGTTCCCAAACCTTCGGGAACTCTTCTCAATTCATCCAAGCTGATGGTAAATACCTGCCTATATGTAAAGCCGTCCAGGTCATTAAAAATTTCTTCAATCTCCATGTCCTGTCGACCGCTGAGAGGCGAAACTGTGGGTCTGCCGTTTCCCAGGATATGAATATTGTAGCGGCTTTGGTCCAAGAGTTCTACATCCGCATTGTAATCATGTTGACCGGCTGCGGAGGAAGGAATAAAATCTTTTTTGGGCAGGCCGTATCCCAGATAGCGGAGGGCTGTCATCAATGTTGTTTTTCCCGCCCGGTTCGGCCCCGCAATTATTACCAGCCCCGGGTGTATATCTTCCATCACTTGATCTCGGATTATTCCAAAATTTTTAAAACAAATTCTGCGCAATTTCAATAGTCCTCACGCTCCTTGAAAATTCTCTCCACGGCGAGATTAAATGCATTCTCCAATAGAGAATCAAATTTTTCAGCGGTTATTGGGAAGGTGTCATCCCTTAAATCATCTTCTCCCCTGGGTTTGTACCATATATTGCCCATGGCGGAAATTGCATTTTCCTTGAGAGCCTCATTTTCCTGAATTTTTTGTTTTATCGTATATAAAGTTTTTAGGGTTTCGTCCTTTGCCAGCAGAAGTTCCAAATCAGGTATGGGGGATCCCGTATGCAGTTTTATGCTTTCGGTCCACAGATAGGGATTCATAGAAGACAGGTGTTGGTTGAGCATTTTCTCAAGTTCTTCTATAATTTCAGATTCTCTTCCGGAGATCAGGTCGTCATGTATAGGCCCTCTTCCGCTAATTTCCCATCTGACCACATAACCTTCGGGTTTAAAATCATTATCAATGATAGGGCAGCCCGGGGGAGCATCGAGGGCGGCATCGATAATTTTCCGGCCTTCCTCTATCAACAGATCCGCCAGGTCGCTTATATTGCTCAGAGATGTGTGCGAATCTATTGATAATCTGTGAACCAACCATATTACAGGGGATGTTGGTATGAATTCAAATTCAATTCGGCCGGGGGATTCGGCCTGAACCAAAAAACATCCCTTTAGCCCGGTTTCTCCTACATCTCTCCCCTGGGGGATTCCCGGATAGGCAATAATAGGTTTGCCGGCATTTATTATTTCCGGTGAGTGAATATGACCTAAAGCCCAGTAATGAATTTCGGGCTGATTTTTTAATTCTTCGAGTGAACAGGGTACATAGGAGTTAGACCCCGGATCCAGCCCCGTGTGCAGCATGGCGATATTGATAAAGTTATCTGACGGGGGTTTATAATTTAAATGTATTTTCCTGGATTCCGAAGGGGCACCGTAGGATTGCCCCAAAATTCTAGCCTGCGTTTTTCCGGATTTATCGGCAATTTCACACATTTCCACTGCCTCGGCTCCTAAAACTTTGACATTGTCGGGAAAATCAAAAAAGTCTATATTTCTTCCGATAGGGTCATGATTACCGTAGATAATGAAAACAGGGATATTTTTATCATCCAGGCGTTTTATCTGCTCTGTAAGAAAACGGTTTCCCTTCACGGAGCGGGCTTCGTTATCGTAAATATCCCCGCACATCAAAACAAAATCCACATTATGTTCAAGGGCGGCATCCACAATATTTTTAATAGCGGTATAAGAACTTTCTATCAGGGATTTTTTCAATCTTTCCGAGATTTCCCCCACTGCTTTAAGGGGGCTGCCCAAATGCAGATCCCCGGTATGGATGAAACGGATACTATCTAACATTTAAATCCCTCCCTCCGTATGATACATTGTGTTCCATATGATCATCCTTAAATCTGATTATATCAAAATAATATTTTTAAATCTAGGGAATTGTCCCTCCGGTCTGCCCGGTCTGCGTAAATTAAAAATAATTAAATATGCAGATTACCTATTAAATGATTTGCCTATAGCACACATTTGGTATACAATACTATTGGAAAACATTTGTTAATATGGAAGGAATCTGGAATAGCTCAAAAAGAATCCGGAATAGCTCAAAATATAGATCCTTCATTTTGTTCGGGATGACAACAGGGTAGGAAAAATGCTTTTTTACACAGCTTGCTGTCCTTTCATGGTATTGATAAATAGATAAAAGGCTTGTAAATTATGGGATATTTGGGTTGCTTTGAATTAAAGATTTTAGAATATATAAGCTTATTTTATTAATAGAAAAATTAGAAGTTTTAACACTGGGGAATCAAGGGGGGATACGACCGATGTTAAAGAAGATAACATCGATAAATATCATAGTATTTATTATTATGGGAGTTTTCGCATCTGCGGAAACTCAATATGCAATATTCAATGCCGAGAGAGAGGTAACTCTTTCAATGATAATGGACATGTACAGCAAAAAAATATTCGGTGTTCTCTTTATCTTAAACGGTATATTATTGTTTAATGTTATTTCAAATAATCGCACAAATCAAAGACTCAGAGCAAAGAACAAAAGAAATGAGATGTTGTCCCAGGCTTCCAATGAATATTTATATGAATATTTTGCCAAGCATGATCGCTTAGAGTTATCTGAAAAATTCACTCACCTGTTCGGTACACAAAAACAATTAAAAGAGGTGGGCGATATACTGAAGAACACGATATTAAAAAACAATTTGAGCGGAAACATACCGAAAATAAGGCTTCCCCTTGCCGATGGGGGGATGGGAACATTTAAGTCAATCGGTCTAAATATACATGATGATAAGGGAAGGCTGGATTTTATTGTTGGAAAAATTATCGATATCAGCGAAGAAATAGAGGAAAAAGAAAAGCTCATTATAAAATCAAAAATAGATGGGCTCACAGGTTTATATAATGCTATAACTACCAAAGAACTCATAAATGAAAATATAAGAAACAGGGGCAATCACGAAACAGATGCTCTGATAATAGTAGATTGTGACAATCTCAAACATATAAATGATACATATGGGCATTTGGCAGGTGATCGGGTATTAAAAAATATAAGCACGGGTTTGAAACTTACTTTTAGGCAAAATGACATCATTGGGCGCGTCGGCGGAGATGAATTTTGTATATACATAAAAAATATTCCTTCAATTAGCTTAATTAAATCAAAATGTGATCAATTGAATGTGCTGATACAGCAAATAAATGAGGATTTTTATATTTCGGTCAGCAGTGGCATGGCACTTTTAAAGAAAGAAAGCACATATGAAGAACTATTCGAAAAGGCGGATAAGGTCTTGTACGAAGCCAAAAAAAAGAAAGGGATACAGTCCACTGAATATGTTAATTTTTAGTTTTAAACGGAAGAACCTGCCGGTATAATATTTATCGGCGGTTTTTCTTTATTTTTTGCCGAAAAATATACAGCTCGGATACCGAAAAGGCCAAAATAATATTGATTTTAGGCAGGACATATAATATAAAGAAGAGCATGAGAAACTATTTGAAAAGCGGATAAGGCTTTATATGAAGGCAAAAGTAAGGGAGGCCAAACCGTTGTTTATAAAGGAAAAAACAGTGCAAAAAATAATGCAACAGTCAAGCTATAACCCCCTCATGATTTTTAATAAAACAAAAAATATCTCCCAAGTATTGTTGATTACAAACCGGATTCGGCGAATACGTCAGACTGTGTGAGATTAAACATAAAAAAATCCTGTTTAAATGTGATAAAATCAAGTATTTGAATGCTATTTATAGTATAATATAAGTAACAATAAATAGCAAAGGATGAATATAAATGGCATTCATAAAAGGTATAGATAGAAATCAAGGAATCATGTTTCCTGAATATTTAGAAGATTATATAGCTGAAGACAACCCTGTTAAGGTAATCGATGAGTATGTAAATACTATTAATTTTTTAAAAATGGGATTCACAAAAACAACAGAACATAGGCCTGGTGCACCTGGTTATCATTCAAGTGCTTTGACGAAACTATATCTATATGGCTATCTTAACGGAGTCAAATCATCTAGAAAATTAGAAAATGAGACTCATAGAAATATTGAAGTAATGTGGCTGTTAGAAAGATTACAGCCTGATTTCAAGACCATATCAGATTTTAGAATGGAAAATAAAGAGAATTTAAAAAAGATTTTTAAAGATTTTTCACTTCTATGTAGAGAAATTGGGTTATATGGTGGAACATTAGTAGCTATAGATGGCACAAAAATAAAAGCAAATAATTCAAAGAAAAATAATTTTACTAGTAAAAAAATTGACAGACACATGAAGTATATAGATGAAAAAACTGATGAATACCTAAAAGCTCTAGAAGATAATGATTCCAACGAATCTGATACCAAAAAGTATAGTGCTGAAGAATTGAAAGAAAAAATAGAGATTTTAAAGAATAGAAGAAAATCATATGAAGATTTAGAAGAAAAATTGAATCAATCCGGAGAAACTCAAATTTCGACTGTAGATCCAGATTCTAGGTTAATGGAAAACAAGAAAAATGGTCTAGAAATGGGGTACAACGTGCAAATTGCAGTTGATTCAAAACATAAGTTAATATTAGATTTTGATGTAACTCAGAATCCATCAGACCAAGGAAATTTGAATTCAATGTCACAAAAAGCAAAAGAAGCACTTGGAAAAAAGGAAGATGACGTACTAGAAGTGCTGGCAGACAAAGGCTATTACCAAGACAAAGATCTAAAAAAATGTGAAGAAAACAATACAGTGACTTATGTTACAAAACAAACATATTCTAACTCGACAGGAGATAAAGATTTTTATTCAGATAAATTTGTGTATGATAAAAAAAGCGACACATATAAATGTCCGGCAGGACATGAACTAAAAAGAATAAATCATAAAAAAGATGTGGAACGTATTAAGTATAGAAACTATGAAGCCTGTGGGAAATGCGAATACAAAAATAGATGTACAAAAGCCAAAAAAGGCAGGGTAATATCAAGGGCTAAAAACCAAGATTTTTTAGATAAAGTAGATGCAAGAACACAAGAAAATATGGATAAATATATGCTAAGACAAACAATAGCAGAGCATCCATTTGGTACAATAAAAGGATCAATGAATGCCGGTTATTACCTATGTAGAGGGATGGAATCAGTTACAGCAGAGACATCCCTGGTTATGCTTGCATATAACTTTAAAAGAGTGTTAAATATCTTAGGAATTAAAGAATTTAGAAGGAAAATAGCTGAATTACGACCAAATTTTCCTCTAAATATATTCAAAAATTTAAAAGTTGCATAAAAGTATCATTTTTAAACTAAAAAACAAAGATAATTGGGGAAAGATCAGACAATAGTCACACAGCCTGACGTTTCCCTCGTCTTGCCCTCGTCTTACTTGTCTTACAAAATTGTTTTATTAACAGGGGACAAAGGCATGACATGAAGGGTGGTATGGGTGGTATGGGGACAAGAGCTATAAATTTAAAACCGGTGAATCTGTTATGATGGGGTTTGCCGGTTTTTTTGTTTGCCTAATTAAGTTTAGCGGAATTGATCATGCGACAGTTGCTCAATTTTTATAGAATAAAAATCTTTACTTGATGTAAAAATAAAGGTATAATTA
>DASRMO010000049.1:0-3058 GCA_035647895.1 Clostridia bacterium | reverse complement strand
ATGTGAGATTCCGGTCGGGCATTCTTCTGTAGGCACATCCCTCGTATTATGCCGTTTTACCGCCACACTAATAAGGTCATAGATATCCCATGATTTGTCCTTCATTTTTATCTGTGTTACTGCTGCCTCATCATGGTTATAAATGGCAGAACCTTCGTAAAAATTGCCGCTGAAATAGATCGAGCCCACATCATTATAAATCCAGAAATCAAGCCCGAAACCTTCGCTGTCACGCTTGCCAAGTACACTTTCGACATCCGAGCGCGGTATGCCCGGATATAGACGATTCAAGGTGTCAGGAGGTACTGTATTTGCCAATCTGATGTCGGGCGAAGCTGTTTAGGAAGGCCCTATTGGCATCATCGCCGCATCACCGAGAATAACAAAGGCGTATTCACATTCATTTTTACCCCAACTGCAAACCATCTTATAGCCCTTTATCGTGTTTCCTACTTCATAGTCAGTACTATCCGAACTGAGTGCCGTGGCATAATTCGGCTCTATGGTGAATGTTCCCGTCCTTCCAAACGGGGCAAAATCAATTTCGTATATTTTTATATGCTCGTCCGTCCGCCATTTGGCGTTTCCATGTTCATCGAGGATGATTTCCGAAAGGATAATACTGTCGGGTTTACTCCCGTCAAATGAAATGGTAATCTTTGCGCCGTTTTTGATGTACGGCATATCTCGATTGAAAATGCGCTCTCTCTGGGCTATGAAATTATCTTCACGGTCATAAACCGCATCATTCCACTTGTTTTTCCCGACAACATAGAATATTTCAGATGAGCCGGACTTAACTGTGATTTTGGGCGGTTCATCGGGAATACCGATTCTGTTCGTTGCTAGGCAAATCGTCAATACCGTCACAAGCGCGATAGCGGCGACGATGATCTTTTTATTCATAGTTAATCCTCCTTTTTATGCTCGTTTATGAGACGTATGAGCTCATCCGCTTGTTTGGCGGATAACCCCTTGTCACCGATAAATGATGTGATGAATTTTGGCAATGACCCTCCAAATGTGTTCTCGACATATTCTTTACTTTGTCTACCATAGAATTCATCGCGGGTTAAAATGGCGGAAACCATGGCGTCTTCATTTTTGAAAATCCCGCGTTCGCATAGCCGTCGCAGCATGGTGTATGTAGTGGATTTTTTCCATTTCATAACTTCGGCGGCAAGTCTGACGAGTTCGGTAGAATTGATTGGAGCGTTGTCCCAAATAAGGTCTGCAAATCTCGTCTCCTGTTTGCCGAGTCGGAAGTTTTTCATAGATGATACCTCCAGCGTTAATGGTGTTAAATCTAACATCAGTTTAATGTTATTAAACCTAAATGTCAAGGAAAAAAATATTGGACATAATATTGCAAAGATTAGTACAATTTAATTATTCTAAAATGTATAGTACCTGGCGGTGTGCAAACTTTAAAGATGAATTGCATGCTGATTATAACATAAAATGCGATATCTTGAATATAAGCAATGTTAAAGTATCGGCTCTGGGAATAATCTTAGCTGACAAAGGAAGAATCAATGAAAACGGACCTGTAACAATACAAATTAGTGTCAAAATGACCAATGGCGGTATTCAGGATTTTGAGGCAGGAATATGTTATTGGGAAATTATGATATAATAGATTTAATCGGTTATAAAAAAGTTAACACTAGTAATATTCAATGGTGCCGTAATGATTTGGTCAGATAAGATATAGTCTGAAAAACAGACTTTAACTATAAATAAAATTAAACAATCAGCAATCTATAATACAGTAGGTGTAATAAGAAAATTGCAAATGTGGTATTGTATTTATATAAGAAACTTCCGGAGGTGTGAATCCGTGGATAACCTTAAAAAGTTAGATTTGTATCAAAATGTTATTGATAAATTGAGGCCCTTTGAGGGTGAAATGTTAAAGCAAGTGATGGATTTTTATCGCGTTGGATTGACATGGACATCTAATGCATTGGAAGGGAATTCCTTAACTGAAAGTGAAACTAAAATTTTGATAGAAGAGGGGTTAACTGTCGGGGGAAAACCTCTCAGGGATATATTTGAGGCAATAGGCCATGCAAAGGCATATGATTATATGTTTAAACTCGTTAAGTGTAAAAAAATTGATGAAGAAAATATCCTTCATTTACATAAATTATTTTACAAAAATATTGATGAAGGTATTGCGGGAAAATACCGTGATATTCCTGTATTTATTTCAGGATCCGAGTACCCGGTCGCTAAAAAAGAAAATATCCAAAATGAGATGCATGTTCTGTGCAGATGGATAGAAACAGAAAGGGAAAAATATCATCCCATAAAATTTGCGGCTATTTTGCATAAAAAATTTATATTCATTCACCCTTTTAAAGACGGCAATGGCAGGGTAGCCAGACTTTTGACGAACACGGCATTGATACAGGACGGATATTTACCGGTGCTCATCTCTCCCATTTTACGAAATGATTATATTTTACTTCTGGAAAAGGCACATATCAATGATAAACCGTTTATAAATTTTATTGTGGAAAGAGAATTAGAATCTCAAAAGGATTTTTTAAGGCTTCTTCATGTCCCGCTGCTGGGGCTGGAGCATAACAAGGGGATAGACAAAAATGATGAATAACAAGAATGCTAACAGGGGATTACTGCGGTTGCTTGTTTTTGCTTTTATTGTGTTACTGGCCGGCATCGGTTTGTATGCGGCAAATTACTATAGCCTTCTTCCGCATAGAACCTATACTGCCGAGGATTTTGGTATTGCAACAGTATACAGTGAGGTAGATTATAACAATAACGGGATTGATGATTATACGGATATCTTGTTTGGGGCAAAAAAGGATGCTGAAAATCGTCCTACCTATGATGGGGCGTACTATAGTGGGGGTTATCCACCTGACGATATTGGTGTATGTACCGATGTTGTGTGGAGGGCCTTCAAAAATGCGGGATTCAATTTAAGAGAAATGCTCAATAACGATATTATTGCAAGGCCGGAAAGTTATCCTGATATTGAGCAAAGGGATAAAAACATTGATTTCCGCCGTGTTGGCAATTTACGTGT
>DASRMO010000048.1:0-2696 GCA_035647895.1 Clostridia bacterium | reverse complement strand
GTTCCATTGTCTGGGCACTGATCGGCGCTACCTGCACGCTTACAACACTCATCGCTTCACATTCAAACTTTCCACTAATTGGATGTGTACTTCCAATATTCATTCTTATCCCTCCTGTTTTTTTACATTGAGCCCTTTTTTATTTTTAAAATAATCGGGCCTAATATTTCTTTAAGCTTTTTGAAACTTTGGTAGAATCATACTGACTATAAAACAAACGCCTGCTGCTATTGCTGTTATCATCCACCCGAATGTCCACCCATATATATCAGCCAAATACGGAATTAATATCGGTGAAATTATACCACCAATCCCGGCTATGAGAATTACTATACCATTTGCAGGTCCGGCAGCCTTACTGCCAAAAATATCCGAAGGTAACGATAATATCGGGCTATTAGTTGCAGGACATCCCCATCCGGCGATTACAGCGGCAAGTATAGCAAGGCCTATTCCCTTCGGTGAAAGAACCGGAACTAACAGGCAACCAATAAATCCAATTAAAGCCCCTACAAATCCTACTGAATATGCACGTGCTTTTAAAACATTTCCGGTCTTTGATATCATTCTATCTGAGAACCAGCCTCCTACCGGGGTTGATAAAACTGCTATCAATCCATTAAATAGGACCACTAAACCTACCTCAGAGGCAGTATATTCAAGGCTTTGTAGATACGTTGCCAGAAATGCATACATACCATAGACATTGAAAAATACACAGAGTAATGCTAATGCAAACAACCATAATGCCGGTTGTGCATAAATGTTTCCGGTGAATTGAGGTTCTTCTGCCACCGATTCATTTTGACTGGATTCCTCCATATATTTTGGTGGATCTTTAACCAAAATATAAAATATAATTATCCCTACAACAGTTATACCGCCTAAAATTAAAAATGTATTTTCCCATCCGAATTTTGGTGTTAAAACCCCGGCGATATATCCACCTAATGCACTTCCTAATCCTATACACCCAATTAGAATACCAACAGCTAAACCCCTTTGGTGTACCGGAAACCAACCACCGACTAATGCAACTGTAATATTTACTACTAACCCAAATCCCATGGCAAATCTTAATAAAACTATAATTGTATAATTTTTCATAAAAGGGATAAGTATCGAGCCCAGTAAAAATAATACCATTGCAAAAGCAAATGTTTTTTTCCAGCCGGCTTTATCTAACATCCTTCCTTCAATAAAACTACCTACAGCATAACCTGCGATTAAAGCAGCATTGCCTAATTGTATCATTGCATTGCTCAGGTTAAATGTTTCGGATAATTCAGGCACCGCCATACCCCAAGAAGATAAAGCCATATATGTTATGGTTAACATCAGACTGCAGGCAAAAAGTACCGAATATTTATTCCCTACTGAATCTGTCTTAACATCCACCTTTTTTCCCCCTTTCTATTTAATTGCTCAATTCATTTTTAAATTCCCGAGTGGGTACAACCCACTCGGAATTTAGACTATTATAAAGCACAGGAGATATTGTTGTATAGTTCAGCTGCGCATGAAAATTCATCTAACGGTAACTTTATAAATAAATCTTTTAATAACATTTTGCTATCAAAATCAACTTGTATTTCCTTATCACCGACTAATTTTATTAATTCGTCTTTTGTAACAGGATAATCCACATCTACTAATTCTTTTGTTATGTTGTGGGATGTTGCCACATAATACTTTTTCATAATAATCCCCTTTCCATTTGTTTTTTAATTTTTGCAAACAATTATATAATTATTTATAAGCATTATAGTCCTTTAAGCAGCGGCCCTTTCCTCCAAACTCTGAACAACTTGAACCTCTGCGGTTATATGAATATAGGAAATTATTTGTTACTCCTTTTTTATGCATTTGGTCAACTATAGCCGGATAAATATCTGCTTTAATCAGCCATGGTAAACCCATTGGCGCTTCTGTTATAATAGTTCCATCCGGATTAAGTATCATACTTCTGCCAAAATAGCTGTATGCTTCGTCTACTCCTACGGAGTTGGATGATACTACATAAACCTGATTTTGGTATGCTCCTGCTTTATTGGTGATTTCCCATGCCTTGTCCCATGGAGCCATATAGTGAGAAACTCTTACAATTACATTTGCACCGTTTACTGCGGCTTCTCTCCATATTTCAGGATAGTCTCCGTCTGCACATATAATGATTGCAATCCTTGACCCTTTTGGACCCGGTACTACCGGACATCCTCCACCCGGATATGTTGGCTCTGCCGGTATCCAGGGATTATTTTTAACGTATTCGAGGACTATTTCACCTTTGTCATTGATCATTATTGCTGTATTGCAATACTTATTACCGTCTACTTCGGTTACCAGCGGATTAAAGATTCCCCATACTCTTAGTTCTGCACATTTATCTTTTAGTCTTTGTATTTCGGGGCCGTCTAAATCTACTAAAACATTCTTCCAGTCCGGTGAATAGCCTTGCAGTGCACACTCCGGACTTACAAATAAATCCATTCCGGGAAATCCGTTAGATGCTTTGTCCATGTAGTCCAGTACTTGATCCACGTTCTTATTTACATGTTCCATTGTCTGGGCACTGATCGGCGCTACCTGCACGCTTACAACACTCATCGCTTCACATTCAAACTTTCCACTAATTGGATGTGTACTTCCAATATTCATTCTTATCCCTCCTGTTTTTTTACATTGAGCCCTTTTTT
>DASRMO010000047.1:0-8630 GCA_035647895.1 Clostridia bacterium | reverse complement strand
TCTTCGATAGCTATGGGATAGATCAATTCTATTTCCATTGTGACATTGTCTCCGGGCATTACCATTTCCATTCCTTCCGGTAATTTTATAGAACCTGTAACATCCGTTGTTCTGAAATAAAACTGTGGCCTGTATCCGTCGAAAAACGGTGTATGCCTTCCGCCCTCTTCTTTTTTGAGTACGTATATCTCCGCTTCGAATCTTGTATGGGGTTTTATTGTTCCGGGTTTAGCCAATACCTGGCCCCTTTGAATTTCATCCCTTTGAACTCCTCTTAACAATACCCCTACGTTATCGCCCGCTTGAGCTTGGTCAAGCAGTTTTCTGAACATCTCCACACCTGTAACAACCATTTTTCTCAGGTCTTCCGCTATTCCGACAAGTTCCACTTCGTCCTGTATTTTTACTACTCCTCTTTCTACTCTTCCCGTTGCCACTGTTCCCCTGCCTGTGATTGAAAATACGTCTTCTACCGGCATCAAGAACGGTTTATCTACATCTCTCTGGGGTTCGGGGATATATGAATCCACATACTCAAACAGTTCTATAATTCTGTCGCCCCATTCACCTTCCGGATCCTCTAATGCTTTGAGTGCGGAACCTCTGATGATGGGTGTGTCGTCTCCCGGGAACTCATATTCATCGAGTAATTCCCTGACTTCCATCTCTACTAATTCCAATAATTCTTCATCATCTACCATGTCGCATTTATTTAAAAATACCACAATATATGGTACCCCCACCTGCCTGGATAATAAAATATGTTCCCTCGTCTGCGGCATCGGGCCATCGGCTGCCGAAACTACTAAAATTGCACCGTCCATCTGCGCGGCACCTGTGATCATGTTCTTTACATAATCCGCGTGTCCCGGACAGTCTACGTGAGCATAATGCCTGTTTTCTGTCTCATATTCTACGTGTGATGTGGAAATTGTGATTCCTCTCTCCCTTTCCTCCGGTGCCTTATCTATTTTGTCAAACGTTACTTCTTCACCTGTTCCATATCTTATGTTCAATGTTTTTGTAATTGCGGCTGTTAATGTTGTTTTCCCGTGGTCCACGTGACCTATTGTTCCAATATTGACATGTGGTTTTGTTCTTTCAAATTTTGCCTTAGCCATTGTTAAATCTCCTCCTTATTTATGCATAAGCCTCATCTCTCTCTTCTAAATATTTCTCTAATTTCCTTTTTACCCTCTGCAATGCATTATCTATAGATTTCACATGCCTGCCCAAATCATAGGCAATTTCTTGATAAGATCTCCCTTGTAAATATAGAGTAAGCACGTCCCATTCCAAACCGCTCAGAATTTCTCCTATCTTTTCCTCTATGTGTATCAATTCTTCTTTTGAAATTACTAATTCTTCGGGATCCGTAATCTTATGCCCGGAAATCACATCCAATAATGTTCTATCGGACTCCTCATCGTAAATAGGCTTATTTAATGATATATATGAATTTAAAGGAATATGTTTTTGTCTGGTTGCAGTTTTGATAGCCGTTATTATTTGACGTGTAATGCAGAGTTCGGCAAAAACCCTGAAAGATGCCAGCTTGTCCGATCTATAATCACGAATTGCTTTATATAATCCTATCATACCCTCCTGTATAATATCCTCCCGGTCGGCACCGATTAAAAAATACGCTCTGGCTTTAGCACGAACAAAATTCTTATATTTCCTGATTAAGTACTCCAAAGCATCTACATCGCCATCTCTAGCGGCCTCAACAATTACCTCATCCGTTAATTCGTAGCTTTCAATAGCTTCTTTTGCTATACCAGCACCCAAGCTTACCGCCTCCAACATTTTAGTAAAAGTCCGTATTTTTCATGCTTTTATTATAGCTTACTATATTATGTAAAGTCAAGGAGTTTCAATGTCCCCTTCTCATTTTTTCAAGTCTTTTCAGAACAAAAACGTCTATTGCATCACTTAAAGTATTTTTTTGTGCCTTATTCACTTCAATCTCTTCGTTTATTTCGTTTTTTATCTGTTCAAACATCGCGGCCATCTCCCTAACCGAAATCCTGGTGGCTCCGCCCCCTAAGATCATCTGCTGTTCCGTTCTATCGTCAGTAACAACCGCTACCCTGTTTTCCTTAGATAGTTCAATTATGAGCCTTTCTATATAGCAATCCGCCGTCCTCAGCTCTTCGGTAAATACCACCTCTACTCCTTTTATTGTCTCTTTACTTCCCATATTCCCCTTTACTAAATATGCATCGAACACAATAATAACATTTATATCTTTGAATGCCCTATATTCGGCCATCAAGTCTATAAGTTCATCTCTGGCTATTTCTAAACTTTCTTCCATCAATAATTTTAATTCGGGCCAGGAATTAATAACATTATAACCATCTAAAATTAAATATTCTTCCAATGTTCTAACCCTGCCTAACCATCAATGCTTGCTCTTTGCCGGAACACTTCGTACATCAAGACTGCCGCCGCTACCGAAGCATTCAGGGATGATATTCCCCCTACCATGGGGATTTTAACTAAAAAATCACATTTTTCTTTTATTAATCTTGAAATTCCCTTGCCTTCGCCTCCTATAACCAAAGCAAGTGGCCCTTTTAAATCAGTATTATAATGTTCTTTTTCCCCATCCGCATGTGCTCCCGCAACCCATATGCCTCTCTCCTTGATACGTTCAATGGTTTGGACAATATTGGGCACCTTTGCGACCGGCACATATTCAATAGCCCCGGCCGAACTTTTAGCGACAACCGCCGTCAAACCTACAGAATTCCTTTTGGGGATAATAACACCGTCCGCTCCCACGGCATCGGCTGTTCTTATGATAGAACCTAAATTATGCGGGTCCGTTATTTTATCTAATATTAAAATAAAGGGATCCTTACCTCTATTTTTTGCGCCCTCGATAATATCTTCAAAATGCACATACTTATGAGCCGCTACAACGGCGATTATTCCCTGATGAGCATTTGATATGGACATCTCGTTTATCTTTTGCCTTTCCACATATTGAACAGGGATGCCTTTATCCTTAGCCTTCCCCAATATTTTAATTAAAGAACCGCCTCGGGTTCCCTTAGCGACTAAAATCTTATCGATTTCACGGCCGGCTCTTAGGGCTTCCATAACCGGATTTCGCCCTTCTATTTTATCCATTGGCATTGTCAGACTGCATGAAAACATTTTCTATGTTTTTTTATCATCACTGTAGACGAATGATAATTTGTGAATTTATCGGGATCCTTCGTAAGGGCCGTTTATACTGTCCGTCTCAGGATGACAAATAAAATAACAGTCTGTTGCCTCCTTTCTTTCATGTAATTTAGCTAAACATTTTTCGCATTTCCTGCTGTCTCCCACAGCTCAGTTTGCCCTCCCTGCACTCTCCTTTTACACAAGGGGGAAGAGCTGTTTCGTATAATATATCGGACATGCCTCTCAATATCTTTAGTTTCTTGACAGCCAAGCCTCTAATTTCCCACTGCGCATTAAAACATATCCTGTCGGCCAACATTTTACTGTCTATTCTGGCATTTGTCGAAATTATCAATTTTATTTGATCACAGTTTAATATGAAGGGCAGAGCTTTGCCCCTACCATATTCACCTGATATATACAATCTAAATTCTTTAAATTCATCCGCCAGATTTAGAAATTCTTCATAAAATCCCGAACTTTTAATGCTGGGCGGTACAACAACATCTCTTTTTGTATCCGTGATTATATTTGAAATGTTCTCCCTATGATTTTCAGAAAGCCTGTGTCTTATCTGCTGATGATATGTTACCATACTGCACATCATGCCGAATGTTGTCCTTGCCTGTTCTGCAATACTATCATGCCCATACCCTAAAACTCTCTTGACCACTCCCTCGGCTTTTTCATCAGCATTATCTCCCCATTTTATCAAGGTTTCAGACGGCACTTCGGCCGAAGTGCTCGTCAAAGCCCCTAACCCTACTTTCAAATCCAAATTTTCAAATCCGTCTATATATACCATATTATTCTCTTCATCTATTTTTTCCATGTATTTATTATAAAATTGCCCGGCAATTTCAGCCTTTTTTCTGCTGTCATAATATGTAGGTAATTGTTGCAGCAGGGCATCCGGCAAATAATTACTAATTTCTCTTTTAAAATCATCGAATAGATTAGAATATTTTTTATCATTTATCAAAGCAAACAGATCATAGAGCTTGTCTCCCGTCATCGTTATCGACATGTTCGTCTTTGCCGCAAGAGGTAAGATGTATCTTGCATCTTCTATGGGTATCCCATGTTTGTAATTTCCCGCCTTCGGCCTTCCTTTAAATTCCCCCTCCTTTAATTCGGACATTTTGCCGTATAATCTAAAAGCCTTTTCAATCAGTTCTTTTGCTTTTATATTATCTGTTTCATTTAATAAAGGGATTTCATAAGATGACTCGTCCATGGTCACATATCTCTGGCTCTGCTGTACATATGAATCCTTTAATTCACATAATAATGTGCTTTGAATTCTATTTATCCCTTCGGCAATAAAAGTTATGTTGAAGGTTTTTAAAATTTCTTTCATTATATCTTCATCGATTGTTTTGTATTTGTTTTCTTCTATCCACAGGGCCAAATTATGTAACCCCGGGCTTTCGAAATTTGTTATTCTCATGATAAAATTCCCCTTGAATTGATGTTATATTAGATTATATATTATATATTCATATATGGAAAGAGAGAAATCCTATAGTTCTATACGGAACTATAGGATTTCTCAATATGCGTGTCGATGGGAACGGCAATCCGCCATTCCCGGTGTTTTTTTATAATTTCTCATCGATATACAAACTGCTGAGATTAATCCAATAATTTATTTTATCCGATCTGGTATCAAGATTTATATCTATATTATTGAAAATAAGCAAGACCTTGATTTCAGAAGTCTCAAACTTCATGCTCATATCTTCCATTGGAGCAGGAGACCTGTTCATTTTTCCCAATGGGTGCTCTTCCAAAACTTTATCTATATATTCATTCATATCCTTATCTACTATTATTTCATCATTTAATAATATCTTTAAATAAGGTATCCCCTCCGGTTGATTTATTTCCCAATAGATTTTATAAGTTCCTTTGTCTCCGTTGATAGTCACATGATCATCCTCTTTGCCGTAACTGTCCTGCATATTGATTGCCCAACTATAATCCCTGATATCGACGGCTTCCTGTGTTAAATATAAAAATGTTCCCATATAATCATATGCTATTTCTTTATCACGCCCGGGAAAAGTCTGTTCGAAACCCAGATTTTTTTTGAATATATCATTATTTCTAAAATCTTTATCGAGCCAAGCAGGCAGTTTCACATCCTCCAAATTTGCCAAATACAATACCGAATCCGTAATAGATTCCCGTACATTTTGTTCAGGCTCTTTTGCTGCGGGAACAATCTCATAATCTTTAAACATTCCCTCTTTTTCAAGGATATTTTCCAAGCGATTTACCTGTGCCCTGACAGGAAGTGAGGTATATCCTGCATATGGGGCAACTGAAATTATAGCCAAAATGATTGTAATAGCAGCTATGATATTATGTGCCCTTTCTTTTTTTATCATCAGGAGAACCGCTGCGGATAAAGCTACTATCCATATCAATATAAAAAAATATTCCGTCGTTTTAAGACCGTATTTTTGCAACTGTATGACAAGTGTCCAAGCCTCAAAAGCCAAAATAAGCATAACTGCAATCGAATGTATTTTTTTATAAAACATTGCCAAACCTGTTTTATAGTGAGTGACCATGATATGCAGCCATATCCCCCCGATTGCATATGAAGAAGCAATTGATGAAAGCTGGATAAACGGAACCCGCATCCCTTCCATAATTGTTTTCCCTACCCATAACACTAACACAAGAGTTAAAGCCAACATAATCGGGACCATTATATATTCAAACAATACCTCTATAAATCGAGGTTGGTTTTGCGATATTTCCCGCTGTTCGTCAATAGCGCCTTTTCTAAAGTCAGGAAAATACCCTATAAAGATAGTGAACGCTAAAAAACCGCTCAATGTTCCTATGTAACCATAAACTTTACTGCTTAAACCTTTGTAAAGGAGCGCTTGAACGGCTCCTGCCACTCCGGATGCCCCTGCCATTATTACAAGCCCATAGAGAAGGGCTATAAAAAATGATTTGTGAATCATAAAAAATGCTTTTGAAAAATCCGATTGTTCTTTCGGATATCCCGCTAAAATATTGAATAAGAGCAGACTCACAAATATTGCCACACTCACTCTTGCAGTAGCTAATACGGAAACTCTTTGGTAACGCATGGCCGAATATTCAGGATATACTCCGCTGAAAAAATAAAGAAGAATAATCGTTAAAATAGTCGCTGCAATTCCGAGAACATTTGCAATTATAAATGATTTTTTGCTGTTAAATTTGCTCTGTGCCGCGGTGATCACCGCAAGACTGAATATAGCTCCTAAAGCAAATGATAGATGCAGACAGTTAAAAATAAAATTATATGCCTCCTGCTGCGGCCAGTCTAAATGAATTCTGATTATCGTAACAATAGCAAATGCTGCCGCATTTGCAATAACTGCGGGGTATCTTTCAAATGCTTTTATTGCTCCCTTGAAAACCTTCGATATGACTTGAATTATATTTCCCATAATAATCCCCCCATTTGTTTCTTGTATCCGGTGCCGGGCACCAGGTTATCATTTCTCATATATTTATCTATGATAGCTCTATTATACAGTATAAAATATAAAAAGCCCATGCACTTTTCGTTCATGAGCCCCGCTGCACACCGACAGGATATAATCAATGAAAAACGCCCCAATACTTGATTATATCACTATTCATTGCTATCCTTAAACTTCAGGTATCTTATAAAATTCTCCAATTCTTTCAAACTATCGGCGGATAGTTGGTTAATGTCATCTAAGAATAATTTGTTGGCATAATAAGAAATTCGATTTTCTTTTATGTTTTCAAAGGTTTGGCAATTAGATATGCCAACCAAATAGTCCAGGCTAGTATTAAATATCTTTGTTATAACTATTGCATTTTCTAATGTAGGCATTTTTCTGCCACTTTCATAATATGCTATGGTGCTTTGGGTTAAGTTAAGCATTTTTGCCAATTCATCCTGGGTTATACCTAAGTCCTCACGTAATTGTTTTAGCCGATAAGAAAACATCAAGATCACCTCGTTATTATTATAATATTATTTTACCTACCCCCCTCATAAATATGACTTATAAAAATATAGGTTGAAATATATGACCTTAAGGCATATAATGGATAATAAACAACTGATTATTCTTAATATGCAGATTTGGGTCGAATATTATAGCCGCTTTTTCTAAGATATCATCTAAAAATATGTCTTGTAGGTTATTAAATTTGTAAATGGGGGATAACAAATGGTACATGAATTAGAATCTATGAGAAATAATATTAACAAAATGATGGGATTGGAAAATTACGATAAAGATGAGCTAATAAAAAAGAGCCAAAACTTAGATATATGTATAGTTAAATACATGAAGAAAAAATTACCGGACGACAATGAAACCTTGAAGGAATAGAAAGCTGCAATAAATGCAATGTAAATACTCGATAACACCAAAAATTAAAAATCATCGGTGCCCGGGGGACAATATTCTCCGCAGAATACTTTATAATGTTGACGGAGTAGCTTTGCCGGCATTAAAAGTATAGGAAAATAATAATACAGCGGTAGTGCCTTCGTGCCACCAAAAGCTTCCTTACGACAGAGGCGCGGAATTATGCATGACAAAAAAGGGGTATTAACACATGCAATTTCATCATGTGCTAATACCCCTATCGGGCTGTGTGATAATTGTCACTTGGGACAACAAAGAGGCAAAAGGAAACATACCTAAATTATCACTAAACAAAAATGGATGCGAAACAAATGGCAAAAGTGAGACATATGGCAAACAAAGCGTCCCCATACCACACACATACCACCCATACCACCCTTCATGTCATGCCTTTATCCCCTGTTAATAAAACAGTTTCGTATATTCTGTCTGTGTATTTGCAATATGATAAATATAAACCGTGTCTTCAATCAGCCGATAAATTGCCACATGCTTTTTACAAATTACCATACGGTACCCCTGCCCATTCAACCAATCGTCCGGCAACATGGAACCTGAATTTGGAAAGGTTTTCAAGCGTTCTATAGTATCTAAAATGTAACTAGTGACCCTCATTGCTGTTTCTGTATCAAATTGAATTACATAGTAATCCACAATCTGTTTTAAATCCTCCCAAGCAGAAGGCAGGATTTCTATCCTATAATTCATTTATCCGTTCTCTCAATCGTTTTCTTGCTTCGGAGACAGTAACGGTTTCCGCCCCGCTAATCCGTTCCTGCTCCGCCTGTAAAATCCTTAAACGAAGATCTAACATCTGTTCTCGTTTTTCAAATGCCTCTATGCTCATTACAACTAAATCCCCTTCACCGTTTTTTGTGATGTAAATCGGCTCTTTTGTTTTTTTTGCGAGTTCCGATATTGAGGAATAATCGTTTCTTAACGATGCCGATGCCTTTATAATCATATTTACACGTCCTTTCGTATCACTTTCTTGATATAATTATACCTTTATTTTTACATCAAGTAAAG
>DASRMO010000046.1:0-4755 GCA_035647895.1 Clostridia bacterium | reverse complement strand
ATGGATGGCAGGCCTATTGAAGAATACGCTCTCAATTTATTCAGGCAATGGGGAATCGGCGATGAGGATAAAAGAAACGGCGTGTTGCTTTTAGTTGCTCAGGAGGACAGGGAGGCACGCATTGAAGTAGGGTACGGGCTTGAAGGCGCTATAAATGATGGCAAGGCCGGGGCTATTCTGGATAAAATGATTCTTTATTTTCAGGAGGATAATTATAGTGAAGGGATTGCCACTGCCTATAGCCTCTTGCTCAATGAAATTTTAATAGAATATGATATCGATGCGGAGCAGATTTTTGAGGGCTCAAAATCCATAACACCCGTTGTTCTGCAGGAACCTATTTTGATTGCGGATATTATTAAAACAATAGGGTTATTATTTTTCAGTATCATAATTGCCATGTTTGTATTATCTAAATTGCTGGGTAGAAATCTTTTTTGGTTGACAGCTTCATTATTCAGGAATTTGGCCGGGGGAAGATACGCAGGCCCGACACACAGGGGCCCCATGGACGGCGGGTTTGGCGGAGGTTTTGGGACCGGACATGGCAGCAGCCCTTTCGGGGGCAGTTCTCATAGGAGCGGGCCTACAATAGGCGGAGGCAAGTTTGGAGGGGGTTCTTCCGGCGGCGGTGGCGCTTCCCGCAAATGGTAAATCAATACGGGGGGAAGGAGACGACCACAGAATGAACAAATTATAGTGGCGCTTCCCGTAAATGGTAAATCAATACGGGATAGGCTTGAATTATCTATTTTTAGAGGGGCTCGACGATGGCAGGGGCGCTTCTCGTAAATGGTAACTTAACTTAGAATCAGACTTGAATTGTTTATTTTGCGGTCCATGGTTTAAATGCTTTAAGGGGATAGTCTTCGTGGATGGTCAGCAGCTCCGGGGGCTATCCCTTGATATATTTTATTGATATAAAAATAAATGGGAAATATCCACACAAAAAATTAAGATATTTAACATATTTTGTGGCATAAAAATCAAATGAGAAAAATTCAATCAGGAATTAAAATATTTAACACATTTTGCAATACAAAAACAAATCAAGAAAGGTTTGGATAAGTTGAAGGCTATTATATTAAACTCGGGTATGGGTTCGCGAATGGGTGAATTTACAAAAAACAATCATAAAAGCATGGTGGAAATTTGGGATGGAGTTCCATTGATATATCATCAAATAAAAGCACTTGAGAAAGTAGGTATCGAAAGTATATTGATAACTACGGGGCATATGGGGAATAAACTCAAAGATTTCATAGACACTGAATTCGGCAATTTGGATATCACATATATACATAATTCTTCTTATTCGAATACTAATTATATTTATTCTATGTATTTGGCATCGGATGAATCAGACGAAGATGTAATATTGCTCCATGGCGATTTATATTTTGATGAAAATATATTAAATGACATCATAAGTTCAAACACAAGCTGTGTGGTAGTGGATTCCACATTACCATTACCTGAAAAAGATTTTAAGGCGGAAATAGGAAATGAGCGGATAAGAAAAATAGCGACATATATCAATAACGGTAATTGTGTGTCCTGCCAGCCTTTATATAAATTAAACGGCAGCGATTGGGATGTTTGGAAAGAATCCATACATGAATTTTGTGCCGATGGGAGAATTGATGTTTATGCCGAGGAAGCCCTTAATAATGTCCTGAATGAGGTAGTATTAAAACCTTTGGATGTAAAAGGAAGGCTGTGCATGGAAGTGGATACGGTATATGATCTGCAATTGCTGAGGAATAAGTTGCAGACATAAAATATAAATACAGATTTTATGAGGGTGATAATCATGTCTTGTTTTTATAATCCGGTAAAACTTAAATGGGGTCCTGAAATTATAAAAAATCTTCCTGAAATTATAGCAGCATCCGATTTAAATATGAAGAATGTGTTGATTTTAACGGGCAGCAAATCTTTAAAGAAATCGGGGAAATTAGATATTATATTAAAATCATTAAGCGATAGAAAGATTTTTGTTTGTGACGGTGTCCCTTCTAATCCTGAAATAAACGAATTAAGCAGTTTCAAGTCCGAAACGGACAAATTAAGCTACGATTCTATAATAGCCATTGGCGGCGGCAGTGTTATAGATATGGGGAAATGCCTGGCAGCATTTAGAAATTTACAAATAAATGGTTATAGCGCATTAAAGAGAGGTATAATAAATAAAAGGCATCAAAATAACAGCATCGATATTCCTATTGTAGCTATACCGACCACGGCGGGAACGGGGTCCGAGGTCACATCTTGGGCCACAATTTGGGACAAAGAAAACAATAAAAAATATTCCATAGAGAGTGAAAGGTTATATCCTAAAATAGCAATTATAGACCCTACGCTAACAATAGATCTCCCCTTACAATTGACAGTATCTACCGCTTTGGATGCATTGAGCCATGCCTTGGAAGCATATTGGTCCAAAAGGACAAATGAAATAGTGAGAATGTATGCATTAATGGCCATAGAACTCATCATAAAAAATTTGAATAATCTTATAGATAATTTAAACGATTTAAATCTGAGAACAAAAATCGCACAGGCAAGCCTGTATGCCGGATTGGCTTTCAGCAACACTAAGACAACGGCTTGTCATTCTATCTCATATACCCTAACTTCAAAATACAACATACCCCACGGAATAGCAACGAGCATGACTCTTGCTAATTTTTTTAACATCAATGAGGAATCCATCATAGATAAGGATGCCTTATTGGACGCTTTTGATGTTGAGGAAATTTCGCAGATAAAAAATAAAATCAATGACATTTTTCTAAAATCCCAAATACCGTTTAAACTCAGAGATTATAATATAAAAGAAGAGGATTTCGATTCTATTATCAAAAAATCATTTACCCCGGACCGTATGAATAATAATCCCGTTGAGGTTACAAGGGAATTATTGAGGGAAGTTTTAAAAGATATTTATTAAATATCGGGGGGCGTTTTTGATGAAAACAGTGTATTTGGCTATGAGTGCAGATATTATTCATAATGGCCACATAAATATAATCAAAAAAGCAAAAGAATTGGGGGAAGTCACAATCGGTGTGCTGAAAGATGAGGCCATAGCTTCATATAAAAGAGCACCGTTATTACCATATGAAAATAGAAAAGAAGTTATCGAAAATATCAAAGGTGTCAAAAGGGTTATACCGCAGAATACCTTGGATTACGAGGAGAATCTGTTGTTGTTAAGACCTGATTATGTAGTACACGGCGATGATTGGAGAACAGGCCCCCAAAGTCATGTAAGAGCCAAGGTTATTGAACTTCTCAAACAGTGGGGAGGGGAATTGGTAGAATTTAAGTATACGAAAGGAGTTTCTATTTCTAGGTTGGATGAGGCTATCAGGGGAATAGGAACAACCCCTCAGATAAGATTGGGGAGTTTGAGGAGATTATTGGAGATTAAACCAATCGTGAGAATTCTGGAGGCACATAGCGGATTGACGGGTTTGATTGTTGAAAAAACAAAGGTAGAAAAAGACGATTGTATCAAGGAATTTGACGGCATGTGGATCAGCAGTCTGTGTGATTCTACGGCTAAAGGCAAACCCGATATAGAATTGGTTGATCTCACATCCAGATTAAATACAATTAATGATATTTTGGAAGTGACGACAAAACCCATTATTTTAGATGGGGATACGGGGGGCCAGGTGGAGCATTTTGTCTATGCCGTAAAAAGTTTAGAGAGATTGGGCGTTTCCGCCATAATTATTGAAGATAAAACTGGCCTCAAGAGAAATTCCTTATTTGGAATTGAAGTTTTGCAATGGCAGGACAGTATAGAGAATTTCAGCAGGAAAATATCCGAAGGTAAAAAAGCACAGGTGACAGAGGATTTTATGATCATCGCAAGGATAGAGAGTTTAATCCTCAAAGCAGGGATGGAAGATGCGGTTACGCGTGCCAAGGCATATATAGAAGCTGGAGCGGACGGTATAATGATTCACAGCAAGGAAAGGGATCCTGCGGAAATATTTGAATTTTGTATGTTATATAATGATTTGGATACAAGGGTACCCCTAGTTGTCGTCCCGACATCATATTCACAGGTTGCCGAAGGGGAGCTAAGATCTAAGGGTGTCAATATAGTTATATATGCCAATCACTTAATAAGGAGCGCCTTTCCCGCAATGGTGAAAACGGCGGAGACTATACTGCAAAATGAGAGGGCCCTGGAAGCGGATAAAAATTGTCTGTCAATCAGGGAAATATTAACCTTGGTTCCCGGAGGGCTGGAAAAATGATACAACCGAAGGATTTTTGCGATATATTGAATAAAAACAATATAAATTTCTTTTCGGGTGTTCCGGACTCCTTGTTGAAGAATTTTTGTGCGTATATTATAGGGAATGTCGATAAAGAGAAGAATATCACTGCAGCCAATGAGGGAAATGCTGTAGCATTGGCTGTAGGACATTATTTAGCGACTAAAGAGATAGGATTGGTATATATGCAAAATTCCGGTTTAGGCAATGCCACCAATCCCTTACTTTCGTTGGCGGACCCGAAGGTTTATAATATTCCGGTATTGCTGTTGATAGGATGGAGGGGAGAACCGGGGAAAAAGGACGAACCCCAACATATCAAACAGGGTGAAGTTACTCTGGAATTATTGGAAACCATGGGGATAAGGTATGAAATTCTATCTAAAAATGAAGATGGCATGAAAAAAAATATCGAGGATGCGGCAGATTATATGGAAAGGACTAAAAACCCGTATGC
>DASRMO010000045.1:0-10437 GCA_035647895.1 Clostridia bacterium | reverse complement strand
CATACTTATAAAATTGTTTTTATTCTCATTTTCCTTGCGCAATTTTCCCTTGCTTTTGTGCAGCGCTTCCAGAGCACGTATCCGTTCTATCGACATCCAGGTACGCTCGGCGGTTTCACGGACCAGTTCTATTTCATCCTGAAACCATATGCGGGGAGTAGACTGATAAACAGTTATACCTGCGACAAGCCTTTTTCCTCTAAAAATCGGCACGGTAATATTGGCCCGCATACTCGCGGAGAGCAAATCACGCAGCCCTTCTGAAATAATAGGATACTCGAATATATCCGAATATACAATATCATCACCTGAGGACAGTATATCAATTCCCCCTAATGATTCTTCTCTTTTGTATTTTTTCCCTATCTTCCCTGCATCTTCATTTTGTGTTTTGCTTTTAATAATCACATAATCCTCATCATATTCCACATAATTCGATTGGGCCGGATAAAAGTGTTCGGCAAGTAAACATGTAACGGCATCTTGAATTGATTGCTCATCGGATAATGAGCGAAGTTTATCACTCAATTTAAGAAGATAAACATGCCGTTTTTCATTCTTACGTAATTCCTCTTCGGCCATCTTTCTCTTCGTAATATCGGCAAAGGCAGTTAAATTACTGGTAAGTTCACCTTTTTCATCCAGTATGTACAAGCTGTTCGCTCTGACCCAGATCAAACTGCCATCCTTCTTTATCATCTTGAATTCAAAACTATATTTTCCCTCTAATTTTTGTTCGTTCCATATTTGAAATCCCCTCGCCAAAAAATCCTTATAGACAAATTCTGTCCATTTCCTGCCGATGAGCTCGTCAATGCGATAACCGAGCATTGTTGCCATACCTTCATTTACCTCGATTATAGCCTTTTGGGGATCAACCCACCAAAAGCCATCATTAGTAGTCTCAAATAAAACACGATATTTCCTTTCATTTTCTTTTAAAGCCACCCCCATTTTTTTACGCTCGGTGATATCTGTATAAATTGCAAAATTAGCCACATGTTCCCCTACAGCATTGAAAACCGGAGTGGCATTAAAGGTTGTCCAAAGTTCCGAACTATCCTTACAGCGAAGTCTAAGTTCCCCCCGAAACACATTTCCCTCTTTGAGAATATCGTGAATCCGATGAACTTGAGGCCAATCCTCAACAAAACAAAAATCCAAGCATGTTTTCTCAAGTATCTCGTCCTTTGAATAGCCGAGCATATCGCTTAATTGCTTATTGGAATATAGACAGTAGCCATCGGGTTTAGCATATAATATACCTCCACTGGCGGTCTCAACAATAGTGCGGTACCTGTTTTCACTTTCTATGAGCGCCTGTTCGGCTAGTTTACGTGCCGTGATATCCCTGGCCGCACCATACCACTCTCGTATGCTTCCATCATCATTTAATAGAGGAATGGCCCTCGAATGGATCCAGCCCGTGCTGCCGTCTTCCTTAAACACACTATGTTCAAGCTCAAAAATCTTTTTTTCCTCAACACATTTATTAATCACACCGGAAACAAAGGCTCGATCATCAGAAGGAATATATTCATCAAGCCACCTTTCGTTTGGTTCCACAGTATCCGCAAAAAAACCTTTACCATGAAGCATTGTCATAGTCCCCCAATCAGGGCTCATCCTATATATAACATCCAAGATTGCTTTCATAAGAGCGAGGAGACTTTCCCCAACCTGCGATGAACAGTCCACCAAAGGCTCAACAGCCGCCTCATCCGGAACCCCACATTGCACATGCATATTGTTCTTTTCTTTATTTGAAAACACAGATTTATTCATACATGATTCCCCCATATCAATGCAATAATCCTCCCCAAATAAATAAGATATAACAATAAATTGAAAAAATCTTTCTCTGAACACAGTATTATACAAATGATTTAAAATTCCTTCGATGAAAATTGTTTCTTTGTGTCGAAGAATGTATAGATTGCGCACCCAAGACAATTCCCAGTAAATAAAAGGCCTGTATTACTTCATTAGAATCACAAATTTTATATAATTCATACTAACTGTCCCCCGGACGTTCATACTAATTTCGATTATCCCAATAAAATTAGGCAATTCCCACAATTTTTCAATACTTTTGGCATAGTCACAGATATCGCCGCCCGCTGCCCCGCCCAAAGGTTTCAAACTGAATTAGGATATGAATAAAACCTTTTTTGAAGCAGTAAAATATGCTAGTAAAATGGAGTAAAAATTATAGCTTACAATTCTATTGTAGAATATAACAGTATATACGTAGAATGGCCGGCGAGCGTGCAAACAACCAATCTTCGCTTGACAAATATAAATAATAAGCTTATAGTATATGAAATAATACGGGCAGAATAGAGATACCAAGAAAATAGGAGTATAGAAAAACAATTAAAGTGACAGGATTTTTTAAATCTCAAATTAAGGAATTTAAAAAATTGGATGGGGAGGGGAATTATATGAGATATAAAATAATATTTAAAGATAGAACTAAAGTAGATGAAAAAACATTAAGAAAGGTGCAGTCTAAACATGGCAACGATATAGAAGGGATAAACGATCTTTATGAACAGCTGATTTTACATGGTACCTGCGATAGTACCGTAGTATCAAGAATCTATTATGTGGCTTACACATTATCCTTGGAAAACGTAGAAATGATAATAATAAGAATGAATTAAACTTCGGTATTATAATAAATATAGTATATTCGCTGAGGAATGAATATAAAAGTGTAACCCCGCGAAATGGCAGGTATTCACCTCAATTATTGAAATTAAAAAAAGAATTATATGATAAATTTATATCTATTAAATAAACGATGGTTGCTTGTATAAACTATTTCATGTTTGATTCCAAAATATAAAACAACCGTACTGTTATCATATTACAGTACGGTTACTTTTAATTTGGTGGAGGCGAGGGGACGCCTTGTTCCATTGTTTCCAATGGTGCTGACTATATCTTGAAGTTTATTATAAACTCCCCTGGCGTATTATGAAGGATATATTATAGGTTTTTATCCTCCATCCTAGTACTTCCTATCCATAAGGACTTAGAAGCCTATAAGTCGATACAGGGCTTTGGAATTTCTCCCTAAACCCCTCGGTATTGCCGTCGACCTAACGTTACGGTTTCACCGATATAAGCCAAGTTTTCACTTGAGGATCACTCCCCAAGGCGACTCTTTTGAATCGAACCCCTGTCCGAAGGCCCTTTATCACCAGCTTCTACGAGCGTAGTTATTGTTTTGAATTTCGTCTCCCCTGTCGTCCAACAACATACTACAGGTTCGACTAGCCCTAATTGTACAACTTAGGGTCAGGGCATTCCCCTAAGACGTTCCCCGCGAAGATGACGTTTCTGTCCTAGCAGCGGGAGGCTAGGGAGAAACGAGCTGCCGCTATATTAGGCAGCTAACGCGTAATTTTCGTTTGCGTTTGTATTTAGGTGCTCAGTTTTTTACGTGCTACCAAGCGAAACACGGCCCGCTACCGCTGACTCCAAACCCCCGTCGAAACCAATACGCCCCCATAATTTTAATATCGAGGATCTACTGCTTTTGTCTTTCACGAAATTCTCTTTCTATTCGACGTTCAGCATCTTTTTCAGCCAAAACTTGCCGTTTATCATATTTCTTTTTACCGATACCTACTCCCAATTCGACTTTTACCAAACCATTTTTTAAATAAAAACTGAGCGGAATCAGGGCGTATCCTTTTTGCTGAACATAGCCTATAAGTTTTCTGATTTCATTTTTATGAAGCAAAAGTCTCCTTGCCCTCAAAGGGTCTCTATTGAAAATGTTTCCCTGTTCATAAGGGCTTATATGAACATTATACAGGAAAACCTCGCCATTTTCAACCTGAGCATAACCGTCTTTAATGTTAATCTTTCCCTGTCTGATAGATTTTACCTCAGTTCCGACCAGTGCAATTCCCGTTTCATATGTCTCTTCGATAAAATAATCATGCCTTGCTTTTCTATTGGTTGATACTATTTTTTTTCTTTCACCGGCCATCAATTCCACCCTTTTATATTCTTTGCTTTATTAGCGTTACCGATACAGTTTATCACCAATATAAAATTATGTCAAGATAAAATTATATAATGCGGTCCCCTTGCCGCTTCGTTTAGAATTTGCATATTGTTATCCGCACCTTTCCACGCATTTTGCCGCCCCCATAACATAATAAGAGGGGTCAAACTTGAACTATTTAGTCAATAAGTAAATAATTCAAGCCTAACCCCGTTTTTATTTTTTCTATTTTCCTACAATCATTTATTTATTCTCCGAGGTACGCTTTTTTTACCTCTTCATTGCTCAATAGATTTTTTGCAGTATCTTCAAGCACTATATTTCCCGTTTCAATAACAAAACCCTTGTCGGCTATAGATAGAGCCATCCTAGCGTTTTGTTCCACTAATAAAATAGTGGTCCCGGCCTGGTTTATTTCTGATATGATATTAAAAATATTGATTACGATTTTAGGTGCAAGGCCCATGGATGGTTCGTCTAAAAGCAATAATTTAGGCCTGGCCATCAGTGCCCGGCCTATTGCCAGCATCTGCTGCTCACCACCGGAGAGAGTACCGGCAATTTGCTTTATACGATCCTTAAGGATGGGAAACATATCAAAAACCTTCTCCAGATCATTTTTAATTTCCAGACGATTTTTATTAAGATATGCACCTAATTGAAGATTTTCCAATACCGACATCCGCGGGAAAACCCTGCGCCCTTCGGGAACCATAACTATACCCGTTCCAACGATGTCCGATGTGGATTTATTCGTAATATCTTTATCCAGAAAGGAGATCTCCCCGGAAGTAGCGGGCACCAAACCACAGATAGTTTTTAATGTCGTGGTCTTCCCTGCTCCGTTTCCCCCTATAATTGTTACGATTTCACCCTTTTTAACATCCAGAGATATACCTTTTAAGGCACAAATGTTGCCGTAATAAGTTACTATGTTTTTCAGAGTCAGCATACATAAGCCTCCTTAGCCTGCTTGACCTCCTTGTTAGTCTTTCTGGCTTCCTTAACTTTCTTTATTTCATCAGCCTCTCCATTCCCCTTGCGAAAATCGTCTCCAAGATATGCTTTAATAACTTTTTCATCATTTTTAACCTCATCAGGAGAACCATCCGCAATTTTTTTCCCATAATCAAGCACCATAATCCGTCGAGAAATATCCATAACTAATTTCATATCATGCTCTATTAAAAGCACGGTTTTTCCCGTATCATTTAGCTTTTCAATCAATCTGATCAAATCATTAGTTTCCTGATGATTCATACCTGCAGCCGGTTCATCAAGCAAAACAAGCTCAGGATCGGTAGCCAAAGCACGGGCCATTTCCAAACGTCGCTGTTTACCATATGGAAGATTTTTAGCCTTTTCTTTATATACATCATCAAGGCCCACGAATTCTAAAACATCCATAACCTTATCCCTGACAAAAGACTCCTCTCTTTTAACTGCCGGAGTTCTAAATATAGCTCCAAAAATACCGGCCTTTGTACGACAATGCTGTCCAATTATTACATTATCAAGAACACTCATCTCCTTGAACAACCTTATATTTTGAAAGGTCCGTGCAATACCCAATCTGGTTATCTCGTAGGGTTTTAGATTTTTAATTTCCTTTTTTCTGAAACATATTTTACCTTCAGTCGGTGAATATATCCCTGTCAAGAGATTAAAAAGAGTAGTTTTACCTGCACCATTAGGCCCTATAATACTGAGTACCTCACCTTCATTTATTTTTATATCTACAGAATTTAAAGCCGAAAGACCTCCAAAAACCATGCTCAAATTATTACCTTCTAAGAGTTCCATTATGACCCTCCTTTCTCAAATAGCTTTTTAGATTTTTTATTTGAAAGGGATGATTCACTAATTATTCCCTGGGGTTTCACAATCATCATAATAACAAGAAGCAACCCATAAAGAACCATACGATATTGAGCTATAGTCGGGGACACCGAACGTAAAAATTCCGGTAAAATCGTTATGATGGTTGCACCGAGCACCGCACCATATGTGTTCCCCATGCCTCCCAAAACTACCATGCATAATATCTCTATGGATCTCATAAAACCAAAATCTTTTGGATTAATATACCTAAATAGGAAAGCATATAATCCCCCGGCGAGCCCCGCATAAAAGGCACCTATAATAAAAGCCAAAATTTTAAATCGGGTTGTATTGATCCCCATTGCTTCGGCTGCCAGTTCATCTTCACGTATAGCAATAAAAGATTTCCCAACACGGGAGTTCATTATCCGGCCAAGAGAAAAAATAACCAAAATAAGTGCTGCTGCTGCAACATAAACATTTGTAACCTTTGGTATTCCCCGAAGCCCCATAGGGCCCCCCGTAATCTTTAAGTTAAGTAACACGTTTTTCGTAATCTCTCCAAAGCCTAAGGTAGCTATTGCAAGATAATCACCCCTAAGCCTTAATGTCGGTACTCCTATAATAAATCCAAAAAAAGCAGCTACTACAGCGCCCAAAACGATAGATACCAGAAAAGGCGTTTGCAAATTTAATGTAAACAGGGTAGCGGCATATGCGCCTAAACCCATAAAAGTCGCATGTCCTAGGGAAAGCTGACCTGTATAGCCCGATATTAAATTAAGGCTTACCGCCAATATAGAGTTTATTATAATAACTGTCAATATCTGTAAATAGTAACTCAAATTATTTCACCTACACCTTCTCATGAATCTTACGGCTCAAAAGCCCGGTCGGTTTGAGCAATAAAATAAAAATTAAAACCGCAAAAGCAATAGCGTCTTTATATCTCGATATATATACAGCTCCGAGCATCTCAATTAAACCTAGAATCAGGCCGCCCACCATTGCACCGGGAATACTTCCAATTCCACCCAACACAGCGGCTACAAAACCCTTTAAACCGGGGAAAAATCCCATCATGGGATCTGCCGAATCAAAATAAATTCCTACAAGCACCCCGGCGGCGCCACCTAATGCCGAACCGATTGCAAAGGTAAACGAAACTACCTGATCTATTTTTATACCCATCAGCTGCGCTGTCTCTTTATCCTGAGCAGTAGCCCTCATGGCCTGCCCCAGCCTGGTCTTTTGTATTAAAAGATGCAACCCTATCATAAGAACAATTGATACTAACAAAATTATAAGCTGTAGCGAAGAAATTCTCAAATTACCTAATTCTAAATTTGTAACATTAAAATTAGCAGGAAAGGCTCTCGCCTGGGGGCCTGCCAACATCAAAACTGCATTTTGTAAAAAAATCGATACTCCGATTGCACTGATAAGGGAGGCTATACGATTAGCCTTCCTCAAAGGCTTGTAAGCAATTCTCTCAATTATGATCCCTAAAAGGCACGCACCCGCCATACTCAAAAGAAGTGCTACAATAAAGGGTAATTTATAAACAGATACCATTATAAGACCGATAAAAGCTCCAATCATATATATTTCGCTATGTGCAAAATTGATAAGTTCAAGAATTCCATAAACCATCGTATATCCTAAGGCTATTAGTGAATATGTGCTGCCAAGTGTTAGACCGTTTATTATCTGTTCAAAAACCATTTCTTAAATACATTCCTTTCCAAAAGGACAAGGCCAATGGATGGAATATTCCATCCATTGATCATTGATTATAAAAGAATTCTTAACGAAGTTTTATAAATTTTCCATTTTCAACTTTAAGTATGATTATGTCCTTTACAACATCCCCAACAGGAGTAAAAGAAGTACTGCCTGTGACCCCGGGATAATCTTTGATTTTTAACATTTCTCTCTGATGAGCTTCTCCACCCACACCACCGGCGTTTTTAATTGCAGTAAGTAAAATCATAGCCGCATCATAGGCCTGAGCAGCAAACATGTCGGGTTCATCTTTAAATTTGTCCGTATATGCTCTAACAAATTTCTGTGCATTCGGAGAAGGGTCATCTGTAAAGAATCCCGCAGTGAAAACAGCATCTTCTACGGCATCCCCGCCGAGATCGACCAAAATTGGAGAATAAAAACCGTCCGCACCTAAAATCACAACATCCAAACCTTGGTCCTTAGCTTGTTGTGCTATTTTAGCAGCTTCGGTATAATAACCTGCTATATAAAGAGCATCCGGATTTTTGCCTTTGAGTTTGGTTAATTGTGTCCTGAAATCTTTTTCACCATCATTATATGTTTCAATACCTGTTACTTCCGCAAGTTCTTTTGCTCTCTTTTCAAATGCATCTTTCAAAGAAAGACCATAATCGTTATTTGTAAACATCACGGCAAACTTTTTAAGTCCCAGTTCTTCCACGGCATATTCTGCCAATTGAACGGCTTGGACCTCATCAGATAAACAATTTCTAAAAACATAATCGCCTATCTCAGGAATACCTACCGCTGTAGAAGAAGAAGATATCGTTACAACCTTAGCATCATTTGTTATAGGCCCTGCGGTAAATGTTTCCGAACTGATTACCCCACCGACGATTGCCGTAACTTTATCTTGTTCAATAAGCTTTGAGGCGGCATTTGCAGTTTCAGTTTGATCTCCACGGGTATCTTCCGATATTAAACGAATCGGCCTGCCATTGATTCCACCATCCTGATTAAATTCATCAACAGCAACTTCCACACCATTTTTAGTGCTTACACCATAACTGGCAACATCACCTGTAAGAGGGCCGACAGTACCAATTTTTATTTCTTCGCCTACTTCATCCCCGGATTTTCCATTTTCAGTTTCTATTCCTGAAGGAGTGTCTGTATCATCTTCCTCCGTTTTTCCCAAACACCCTGATAGTAATCCCACGGTCAAGACAAGCACTAGAAGCAGGATTATAAATTTTGATTGTTTAAACATTAAAAAACCTCCTTAAAATCTTTAGAATAATAAAGCAATTTTTAATCAAATCTGTATAGATACATAAAAATAGCATCTCTCTGATTTTTTATTTGTTGCAGTGTTTTATCGGCTATTGTCACCCCCTATTGCACAAAAGTAACAAACCATTCGTGACGAAATTATAATAAGTGCACCTCTATAAAATTAAAAATCACTAGATTTTATATCATATTATAATCTACTTTCATGGAAATGTCACTAATAAAAATGACAATTTATAAATAAACTGCATAATCCGAACATAATTAAGTCTTTATAGGGTAAAATATGAAATTTAGCCATTTTTACCCTTATTCCCCCCCCTTTATAGCCCCCGGGTTTCTTTGCCTTTTTAATGAGTATCTAATTCTACAAATCCCTTATTTCTCTTCCTGCTCATTACCCTGGCATTTAACTTTAATTCTGCAAAATCAATCGAGTATCTGCCCTTTTTTAGACATTTTTCGAGGTCAAATTTATATTTTTTATCAAAATTTTGATCTATGCATAAGAAAAACATTTTATCCCTTGGAATATATACACTGCTCCAAGCTGTCAGTTCCTCTTGTTTTGCCTGTGAAACTATATCCATACAATAATCTATATCAATTTTTCGGTTCTCGTCCAGTATGCTTTTTATTTTTTTATCCCTGTTATATCTCAAACTACCGGTTGCGGATTGATTCGTCAGCATCCTATATTCTCCAACATCCAAGGTGACATTTTCTTCGTATACATTCTCCTCATAAATGCCCACCTTATTGTCGGTGTCGGCAAAAAAAAAATGAATCTTTGGAAAACCGTATTTTCTCTCATAATCCAATGAGAACTGTTTAATTATATAGAAAGCTTCATCCACCGTACCGGCTCTCTCCAATATATATTTAAGCATCCCCTGGCAATTTATAACAAGTGGGGTCAATTCCCCCTGTTCTCCCTTAGCCGTAGAAAGTGCCAGGGCAACTGCCAAAAGGCCTTTCTCATTAATTCCCTCGTATGGCCTGTCAATTCCCAACTGTTCAATGGAACAATGCCCTATTGTATTAACACCATAGCTTCTATATGACGGTTCAAAACATATATTCCCACCAAACTGTACCCAATCAAAACTTCTTCCCACAATCAGGCCTTCCTCTTCACATTTTGCAAATATAGTACACATTTTAATACCTTCCTTTATGTAATTATTTAAAATATATTACTTTCTTATGATAAACATGCCCCTAATTTCTTACTGTTCATCTCATTTTAAAAATCTTACGAAGGCTCATTCATCCTCTTCTTCCTCTTCTTCGATAATAAATAATTTTTCCACAGTAGTATCTAAAACTTTGGCTAATTTGATTGCCAATAATAAAGTGGGATTATATTTGTTGTTTTCAATTGCATTAATTGTCTGTCTCGAAACATCACATAGGTTTGCTAACTCCTCCTGTGTGAGCTCCAAATCTGTTCTTAACTCCCTAATAAAGTTTTTCACTTTTAATCACCATATCTCTTCTTAAAAATTAATAATTTCTTTTCTCTCATCTCCCGTTTTAAGAATAGCTATTATCATCCAAATAACTGAAAT
>DASRMO010000044.1:0-8017 GCA_035647895.1 Clostridia bacterium | reverse complement strand
AAGTGACATCAATCAACATTTGAATCATTGCAATATTCCTCCTGTAATAACACTTTATATGGACATTCTACATTATTATATAAAATCCTTCTATATTTCCCGGGAAATATATATTATTTGTTGAAAATTTGGAATTAATATCGGAAAACACCGGAAGATGTTCCACCTAGAAGCCGGATATCAGTTTGCCGGTTTGCCCGATCTTTTATAACTCCGGAACACCGGCCTCCGATTTCCGACCTCTAATAGACCTATGTGTCCACCCCCGGCCCATCTGATCAAACAATTATGTAACAATAAATAAAACAGTGTCAATCCCGCTTCATCATACAAAATTAATTATTGGTGCAATTTGTCGAATAAGATGTTAAAATAATAAATAATATATAGGTTTCAAGGCCGAGCTGAAAATAATCTGTTTTTAATAAATGCTTTAAACAGGGGGAAATAAAAAATGAAAAAGTTTTTATACATATTAACGGCTGTTGTAATTATTGCAATATTAGGTGTCGCTCTCTTATCATTTGTACCATCCTACCTTTCCACCGTTAACAACCCTGATGTTGTTGAAATAACGGTTCCCGAAGGTGCTCCGCTGAGTTATGTTTCTGATATATTATTTGACAAAGGCGTAATTAGAAGCAGGATTTGGTTTCGCTACAAGGCCAAAGAAGCACAGATTGATCAGAAAATTAAACCGGGCACCTATTTAATACCATCCAATTCAACCTTTGAAGATATCTTTACATTATTGGAAAAAGGTGTTGCGGATGAATATATCGTACTGACTATACCCGAAGGATTTACTCTCTATCAAATAGCACAAAAAACAGAGGAACTCGGTCTCGGTACTAAAGAAGAATTTATCGAAGCCACGGAAAAGTATTTTAACGACAATTATAATTTTGATACCGAGGATCTTTATTTTAAACTGGAAGGGTATCTATATCCGGAAACCTATCATTTTACTAAAAATCAGACTATGGACGATATAATCCACCAACTTGCACAGGCAATGGATGATGTATTTACGGAAGAATATACAAAAAGAGAAGAAACACTGGGGCTTTCAAGACATGAAGTATTGACCATAGCATCCTTAATAGAACGCGAAGCAAGACATGATGGCGAGAGAGCAACTATCAGCGGGGTTATATATAACAGATTAAAAAAGGATATGCCACTGCAGATTGATGCTACAGTCATATATGGCATAGGCGAAGGAAGAGAGCATAAAACCACAATATATCAATCAGAGTTAGATGAACACGGTCCGTTTAACACATATACTAAAAAGGGATTACCCCCGGGGCCTATAGCTTCCCCGGGAAAAGAATCTATAAAAGCAGCCCTGTATCCCGATGAACATAATTATTTATATTATGTACTGAGCCCGGAAAAAGACGGGCATGTATTCAACGAAACCTATGATGAACACCTGAAGGATAGAGCTAAATACATAGATAGGAATAAAGAGTAATTTATTAGATACAGAAAGATGACAGGCCGGACAGGCCATAGCGCATTTGTTTAATTATGCATCATAAGAGGGCAGACACACGGGTCTGCCCCTACAGCTTAAAAGTCGGATAAGCAGCGTAAAACAATTGACGGTAATGTAAAATAATCTATGCTTTTGTGATGTAACAACACGTGTAAATTCTGAGCGCAATGAAGAATCTTGTTTTACTTAAAATTACAATTCTTACATAGCCTACCATCTTCATATAGCTCGGTAATTTTTATAACCCTTTTATTTTTAACACGTTTACAAATTTTCAATCCCTATTACATCAAATCCAATATCCTCTATTATTTCCTTAATGATCTCATCCGATAAATCCGCCGAAAATTCTACTACTGCATTTTTACCCGCCAAGTCAACCGTTACCTCTTCTACGGCTTCTTGCTCCTTTAATATTTTTTCGACCCTTGCCGAACAGTGCCCACAACTCATTCCTTCTATTAAAATTTTCTTTTTCATTTTTACATCTCTCCTTTTAATAAATTATTCAAACACAGGGGGAAAAAACCTTCATTTCACTCCGTTCATTTAGAATGACATAATCTTAAGCTTTTATATTTCAAATATCAAAGGACAAAATTATATAAGATGCGAAGGTTTAAATTTCCTTAACCTCAGAGAATTTGAAACTACGGAAACAGAGCTCATAGCCATAGCAGCGGAACCTATCATAGGATTTAGCAGTGGCCCACCTAACAAATATAATACTCCCGCCGCAATTGGAATTCCTATAGAGTTATAACCCAAGGCCCAAAATAGGCTCTGCTTGATATTTATTATTGTTTTCTTGCTCAACTGAATAGCTGTTACAACATCTCTAAGGTCGCTCTTCATCAATACAATATCCGCAGATTCCATGGCAACATCCGTACCGGAACCTATCGCTATACCTATATCGGCCTGAGCAAGTGCCGGCGCATCGTTGATGCCGTCTCCGACCATTGCAACTTTCTTGCCCTGCTCCTGAAGTTTTTTAACTTCATTTGCCTTGTCTCCCGGCAATACTTCCGCCAGTACTATATCGATACCTACTTGCCTAGCTATAGCTTCTGCCGTTCCTTTATTGTCTCCGGTTATCATAGCCACCTGTATACCCATATCATGAAGAGCATCTATTGCCTCTTTACTGCTTTCTTTTACAATATCTGCAACGGCAATTATACCTGCCAACCTTCCATCTATAGCGATATACATGGGTGTTTTGCCTTCTATCGCTAACCTGTCGGATTCGTTTTGCAGGGTAATCTCTATATCTTTATCCATCATCAATTTTTTATTGCCAAGTAGCACATTCTTATTCTCAATAACGGCTTCTATGCCATGGCCCGGAACGGCCATAAATTGTTCCACGTTTTTTAATTCTATGCCTTTTTCTTCCCCCGCTTTTACAATAGCTTCGCCCAACGGATGTTCCGAACCTTTTTCCGCAGATACCGCAACCGCCAAAAGTTCATCTTCTAATATTCCATGTTCCGTAATTATATCTGTCACCTCGGGAGTGCCCTCTGTAATCGTACCTGTTTTATCAAATATGACCGTATCGGTTTTATGTGCTGTTTCTAAAGCCTCCCCGCCTTTGATCAACACCCCGTATTCCGCTCCCCTACCTGTGCCGACCATAATAGCGGTAGGTGTTGCTAAACCTAGTGCACAGGGGCAGGCAATGATCAACACCGATATAAATACAGTCAAAACAAATTCGAATGATTTTCCTGCAATATACCACATTCCCCCCGATATAACAGCGATTGAAATCACCGTAGGCACAAAATATCTTGCAATTACATCCGCCATTCTCGCAATCGGTGCTTTTGAACCTTGGGCATCCTCTACTAATTTTATTATTTGAGCCAGCACGGTATCTTTTCCGACCTTTTGGGTTTCAAATGTAATAGATCCGTTTTTATTCATACTGCCGCCTGTTACCTTGTCACCCTTATTTTTTTCTACAGGAATGCTCTCTCCCGTCAACATAGATTCGTCTACAGATGTATAACCGTCTGTTACAATACCGTCTACGGGTATTTTTTCCCCGGGTTTTACAACTATAACATGTCCTACTTCTACCTCTTCTATGGGAATTTTAACCTCTTTTCCGTCTCGAATAATTGTTGCTTCCTTAGGCTGCAATCCCATCAACGCCTTGATAGCTTCCGATGTTTTTCCTTTAGATACCGATTCCAGATATTTACCCAGCATTATTAAAGTTATTATGACCCCTATCGAATCAAAATATAATTCCGTAACCATATCACTATTGCCGCCTATTATTTTTATAACGGCATAAAGACCGTATATAAATGCAGCACTTGTTGCTATGGCTATTAAAGAGTCCATGTTAGGGGTACCCCTGAATAATGTCTTATAACCCACTGTATAAAATTTGCGCCCTGCAAACATCACTAATATAGCCAAAACCATCTGCACCAGTGCAAAATTTAACGGATTATGCACCGGATCCAAAATTTTAGGCAACGGCATACCTATCATATGCCCCATAGAAATATAAAAAAGCGGCACAGTGAATACAGCGGCTGTAATAAGCCTTTCCCGGAGCGTTCTTATTTCATTTTCCTTCGCTATTTTGTCCCTATCAACACCGGCACCCATTTCTAAATCCAATGGTGTAAAGCCCGCATCTTCAATAGCCTTTTTAATCTCGGATATTTTAATTATGTTGTCATCATATTTCATAGTAGCTTTTTTGGTTGTAAGATTCACATTAGCATCCTGTACACCATCCAGTTTTTTTAGTGCGCGTTCCACGGCACTGCTACAAGACGCTCAGTTCATCCCCTCCACAAGTATAGTTATTTCCTTTAATTCGTCTTGTTCCACACTAAATCCCAGCTTGTCTATTATTTCGGTAAATTGTTCCACACCTGTCTGGTTCGGATCATATTCTACCGTCAATTTTTCTGTGGTTAAATTTACGACGGCTTTAATTACCCCCTCTATTTTAGATATACTACGTTCTAAATTAGCCGAACAGGCGGCACATGCCATTCCTTTTACATGCAATGTTTTTGTAGCAGTCTTCATAATTTTTCCCTCCCCACCTATCTTGTCAGCCTCTTTATCGTTCTCAAAATCTCCTCTATCACATCAGTATCCCCATGTTGTATCTGATCCACAACACAGTTTTTTATATGGCTTTCCAAAAGTATAATTTGCACGGAATGAAGAGCCGATCTCGATGCTTCTATTTGATTGATGATATCATCACAATAGGTCTCCTTTTCAATCATACTTTTGATGCCTCTTATCTGTCCTTCTATCCGATTCAATCTATCTACAATAGACTTTTGAGTTTTAATAGAAGCCTCTGTCGGCTTCTTGCCCGTCCTGCTGCAAGGATTTTTCAAAATATCACCCCCGTCCTTTTAAGTATACCATCCCCCCCTAGGGTATGTAAAGGATAATATTTTAGTCCCGCATATAAAAATACGCAAGACCAAAATATTATTGTGGGGTTTACTGCACGATTTATAATAATAGCCTGTTGCGCCGATTAAATAAAACATCAAGCAATGCATATACTTGATTATTTTCTGCCGCTAAAAATCAACCACGGTTTCATTTATTATTCCGCCTGTCCTTATGTGGTTTCTTACTTTTAGCATCTTTTCATCCACTCTCTCTAAAATACATATATGTTTCTTTTCTTTATCGGAAGCATTTATAACTTTGCTTATACCGCCATTTTTTATAACTATTCTCTTATCCCCTATGAGTGCCAAAACCGGATCATGTGTTGATATTAAAACAATTTTCTCTTTTTTAACCAATAATTCTATAGCGTTTCTTCTATCTATACCTGCATTTTCTATTTCATCTATGAGCACTATAGGTGATAAGCTTAAGAGAGCCGTATCGGCTATCATAAGTGCTCTGGATTGCCCACCGCTCAACTGTGTGAGAGGAGTGCCTTTATCGAACTTTTCCCCTGCTAAATTGTTTGCACATTCTACTATTTCTTCTACCGTTCCCTCTATATTATCTATCATTCTGCTTTCTGCATGAAGTTTTATAAATTCCTCTACGGAAAGGTCCATCACAAAATTCATATTCTGAGTGAGTTGGGCTACCAATTTATTTTCTATATCAAATCTCTCATTTGTACTTGGCACTTCTCCATTTAACAATATTTGCCTCTTAGTAGGGGTATCTCCTTGGGCCAAACATTCTATATCGCCAAGCAACCTGCTTTTTCCCGAACCTGTAGGTCCTACTATAGATACCACATCCCCTGCTTTTAATAGCAATTTTATATCTTCGGCATTTCCGGATTTGTCTTGTCCGCCTACTATAGTTATAGATTCAATAATACTACCGGTTGCCTCTTTTAAACTTTCCATTTTTTCTATAAAGGATATAAATTTCTCTATCAGCTGTTCTCTGCTAAATCCTTTATCTTCTAATAATTCATCCTTCATGTCATGTACAATTTCATTTATGGTCAATCCGGTATCTATATTATCTATACCTAAGGATATAAAGAAATCTTCCATATAAGGATATTCTTTTAATATGTCTTTAAATTTAAACAGAACGATATTTTTCATCTGTTGCCTCTCGTTTCCCTCAAATTTTCATCTTTCTTATATTGCCCGTTTGATATTCGTCGCCTATTCTGGTTTCACCTACACAATATGAACAGACTGCGGACGGCATAGAAAATCTGAGCCTTTTATGTTGAAGGGTACTGAATTCTTGTGCATCTTTTAACTTGATAGCCAAATCATAGGAGCCCTGCCCCGTTATTCCGTTTATAAAAATTATTGTTGCTTTAGGATTTGCTTGTTTAACTCTGAAAGCAAATACTTCTCTCTCTGCCTGTGACACTATATCGCCTTTGGTTATTACGACTATATCTGCTAATTTCAGCATAGGCCCTATCTTTCCGGGTGTATTTACCCCCGACAAATTATCTATAACACACACAGAGAGAACATCTTTTATATGTGGAGAACATCTGTTGCAAAGCCCCGCACTTTCAATTATAAGCATGTCCAAACCCTCACTCAGCCCCCATTGAACACAATTCTCTATATTGCTTATAAAAAAGTGATCCGGGCAGAGATTGCCCGAAAGGCCGACTTTTACCTTAACTCCCGCCTTCTTGTAGGCTACATCATCGCAAGTTGACAAGCTGTCAAACTTTATAACACCTATATTCAGGTTTTCTTGTTTTAAATTTTCTATGGCTTTTATTGCAACCGCAGTTTTCCCCGATGATGGCGGGCCTGATATTGTAACTACTTTCACAGTATTTACATCCTTCCTTAATTATTATGTTTAGGTTTTTTGTCCCATATTTTATAAAATTCTTCTTTTAATTCTTCCGCCAACTTTAATAAATCCGTTGATTTTACATAATCCCACCCTAACCATTTAATTTTAATATCTTTTGAAATCTTGTTTTTTACATTTGAATTAAACGACATCCCGCCTATATCGGCACACATCTGACCGTATTCATCCAATAAAAAGTCTACTAAATATTTTAACTCTTCTATTTTATCCTTTTTTACAATGAAGGAAATAGGTATGATGCATCCTCCATCCTCAGGTATTACTACTGATGTATTTTTTTTGTCACGTAATTCAGAAAAATTTAACGGAATTGTGTGTATGGCACCGGTTTGGTCGCTGTTGCTTCCCGCTATCTTGGCCATCTTAGCACCATGACAAGAAATTTTTACATTGTCCGCAAATTTCCTCATCCCATCCATTCCAAATTCTTTATACAGATAATATAAAAGATATTCAAACACTTCCCCGGTTCCTCTGCCAAAACATACTATCTCATCCTTATATATGGGTTTTAACAGGTCTCCCCATGTTTTAGGCCTAGGCAAGTCCCCCAGCCTGTTTTCATCTATCAGAAAAACTATAGGCAATGCTGCGTTTAAAGTATAGCTATCGTCTACTATACCCATATCTTTATATTTATCGTCTGCGTTATGTAATACATTTTGAAAATTTCCTGTTTTAATAAATTTATCTATAAATCTTTTATCGTATATTTCATCAAATGACATAGACATTACTATATCCGGCAGTTCATCCACACTTTCTTGTTCCCAAAAGTTATCATATTTATGTGGAGCATCACAGCCTCCAACCAAAAAACAGTTTGTACTTTTGCCCGTATCTTCCTTGTGTTTTCTTATAACACTGCCTATTTCTTCCCTGAACCTTGCACCGACAGGGCATGCAGTTTTTATTAGGAGGTTTAACGGTAATTCCGGACTATGGAAAATATGATTTATTTCATCCATTTCATCCATGGAACAGGTCCTGCTTATTTTTTTATTTAACATATCTACGAACATCTTTTCATTTATGCCTTTTATTTTTAGAACTGTTTTCAACATTGTATCTTCCCCTAATGTGTCTATGAGTTCTTCTCTTGATTTGCTTCTAAATCCGTTGGACAAAAACACTTCGTATGTTTCCGGATAATTATCCAGTATGTACTGTATACTG
>DASRMO010000043.1:0-2558 GCA_035647895.1 Clostridia bacterium | reverse complement strand
ATATTAAGGATATATAAAATTTTTGAGTATATAAAGGATGGGACAGTTATGTACAATGGAGATAATTCGGAACAAAACATGGTATATGATGAACAATTCAAATATGACAGTTTAAATCCTATGCAAAAAAAGGCCGTACTTGCAACAGAAGGGCCGGTTTTAGTATTAGCCGGGGCCGGTTCGGGGAAAACACGGGTACTCACACATAGATTTGCTTATTTAGTAGAGGAAAAGGGTATTTCACCTTACAATATTTTAGCAATCACATTTACAAATAAGGCTGCAAGGGAAATGAAGGAAAGAATTGAAGGGCTTTTGGGTGATTATTGCAGGGGCCTGTGGGTTAGCACCTTTCATTCCGCTTGTGTGCGCATTTTGCGTATGGAAATAGACAAACTTGGTTTCGAAAAAAACTTTGTTATTTATGACACTGCAGATCAGCAGGTTGTGATAAAAGAGTGTTTAAAGGAATTAAATCTGGATGAAGAGACATTTCAACCTAGGATGGCCTTGGGAGCAATAGGCAAGGCAAAGGATAAACTGATCGGCCCGGCCGATTATACGTCCGAATTTGGGGATGATTTTGCAAACAAAAAGATTTCGGAACTGTATAAAATGTATCAGGATAAACTGAGGGGAAATAATGCTTTAGATTTTGATGATTTAATTATGAAAACTGTTCAACTCTTTCAAACTAATCCTATGATTTTACACTATTATCAGAATAAATTTAAATATATATTGGTTGATGAATTTCAAGATACCAATATGGCGCAATATGCTCTGGTCGGTCTATTAGCTAGGGAACATGGCAATCTCTGTGTTGTGGGAGATGATGATCAATCCATCTATGGCTGGAGGGGTGCAGACATAAGAAATATTTTAGGATTTGAGGGAGATTTCCCGGATGCCAGGGTTATTAAGCTGGAGCAAAATTATCGCTCTACTAAAAATATTTTAGATGCCGCCAATATGGTAGTGGCAAATAATGAAAGCAGAAAAGCCAAAGAACTTTGGACCGATAATCAAAATGGAGAAATAATACAATATTATCAGGGAAATAATGAATATGATGAAGCCGATTTTATAGCATCTACTATAGGGAGGCTCAGTTATGAGGAAAACAGGCCATACCTTCATTTCGCAGTTTTATACCGCACCAACGCACAATCCCGTGTGATAGAAGAGATGCTGATGAAGAGCTCAATACCTTATAAAATTTATAGCGGCACCCGTTTTTACGATCGCAAGGAAATAAAGGATATTTTAGCTTACCTACGGACAATCGAGAATCCGGTAGATGATGTGAGTGTCAAGCGGATTGTAAATGTTCCTAAAAGGGGAATAGGAGCCAAAAGTATAGAAAGGTTTGAAAAATATGCCGATGAAAATGGCGAGAATTTTTTTACCGCTCTTTTAAATGCAAATGAAATACAGGAACAATCCGGCAAGGTAAAATCACAGACAAATAAATTTACAAATCTCATAATGTCCTTGAGAGAAAGACGAAATGAAATGACAGTCACAAGTATAGTAGAAAAAATATATGAGGACAGTGAATATATAGATACATTGCGTTTAGAAAATAAGGTAGAGGCAGATGCCAGGATTGAAAATCTGGAGGAATTTTTATCTTTGACTAAGGATTTTGATGAAAACGCGGAGGAGAGGACATTAGAGGAATTTTTAGCCAGAACATCCCTTGAAACCACTATGGATGAAAATGAGGATGAAATAAATACAGTATCCCTGATGACGCTTCATAGTGCTAAGGGATTAGAATTCCCGGTGGTATTTATATCGGGAATGGAAGAGGGCGTATTTCCGTCGTATATGTCAATTTGCGAGAATAACGAAGAGGAAGAGAGAAGATTGTGTTATGTGGGGATTACAAGGGCCGAGGAGAGACTCTATATGACACATGCCGAACAGAGGACATTGTACGGGAGAACCAATAGAAACGCTATTTCAAGATTTATGAAGGAAATCCCGGAGGAGCTCATTGATGTGCATAAACCTCACAGAAGAAAAAAAGAGGTGAGGAAAGTGAAAACTTCTCCATTATTTACCGGAGCTATGATGCACCAAGAAAAAGAGCCGGGTCAGGCCCTTGATTCGGACAAAATAAAGGCCGGTATTAAGATTAAACATCCTAAATTCGGTATTGGGACAGTTGTATCCGTCGCGGAGGGGATTCTTACCATAGCCTTTCCGAATATGGGCGTGAAAAAGATTGCATTGGATTTCGTTAAATTGGAGATTGTATAAACGACACGAATTGCTATCCTGCAGGATGATACGATTTGTCATCCTGAGGCGGACAGAATAAGCTTGACCCGCGAAGGATCTCAGCGGATTTCAGTTTTTATAGAGAGGAGTAAGCCTGTTGGAAGAAATGAGAAAACTGGTGGATGAACTAAATGAATATGCTTATAGGTATTATGTTTTGGATAATCCCATAATCAGCGACAGAGAATATGATGAACTCTATGATAAACTATTATCCCTAGAAGAACAGACCGATACAATACTTCCCGATTCCCCCACAATCAGAATAG
>DASRMO010000042.1:0-4358 GCA_035647895.1 Clostridia bacterium | reverse complement strand
GCGATAGGTTCCGAAGTTTTAGAAAGTTTAACCCCTGCCCAACAGGTTATAAAGATAGTGAATGAAGAATTGACAGAATTGATGGGCAAATCCCAAAGCAAAATTAATTTTGCTTCCAGGCCCCCTACTATCATAATGCTCGTGGGTTTGCAAGGAACAGGCAAGACAACAACTATAGGTAAATTGGCGGGTATGTTAAAAAAACAAGGGAGAAGGCCCTTATTGATAGCCGGGGATATATATAGGCCGGCAGCTATAAAGCAGCTTCAGGTCGTTGGAGAAAAAGTAGGAGCACCGGTATTTACAATGGGAGACGGGCAAAATCCGGTTGATATTGTAAAAGCCGGAATAGAGCATAGCATCAACAATGGCAATGATGTTGTTTTGATAGATACGGCCGGCAGGCTCCATATTGATGAGGAACTCATGGGAGAGCTTCAAAATATAAAATCTGCAATTAAACCCCATGAAATACTCTTAGTGGTGGATTCCATGACAGGCCAGGACGCTGTGAATGTTGCGGAACATTTTAATGAAAAGTTAGGTATTGATGGTGTTATATTGACAAAATTGGATGGAGATGCACGGGGAGGTGCTGCATTATCGGTCAGGGCAGTCACTAACAAACCCATTAAGTTTGTCGGGGTTGGTGAAAAACTTGATGATATAGAACCGTTTTATCCGGACAGAATGGCATCCAGAATTTTGGGTATGGGCGATATGCTCAGCTTTATCGAAAAAGCACAGGAAAGTTTTGATGCTCAAAAAGCTAAGGAATTGGAAGAGAAAATCAGAAGCCGTCAATTTACTTTCGATGATTTTTTAGATCAGCTTCAACAGGTACAACAGATGGGATCCCTCAGTCAAATACTTGAAATGATTCCGGGTATGGGAGGCAAACAGCTTAAGAACCTGGATATAGATGACAAAGAACTGGTATATGTTAAAGCTATTATACAATCCATGACCCGGGAAGAAAGACAGAATCCGAGTATTATTAACGGGAGCAGGAGGAAGAGAATTGCAGCCGGCAGCGGGACTTCCGTACAGCAGGTAAATAAATTGCTAAAACAATTTGAGCAGACTAGGAAAATGATGAAACAGTTTACAGATATGGAGAAGTCGGTAAAAAAAGGTAGAAAACTTAAAATGCCTTTTCCCGGCATGTAAAAATTATTTTTAAAGGAGGTGAAATAATGGCGGTTAAGATTAGACTAAAAAGAATGGGTGCAAATAAAAGGCCTTTTTACAGAATAGTAGTTGCTGATTCAAGGGCACCGAGGGATGGAAGATTTATAGAGGAGATCGGATATTATAATCCAATTTCCGAACCGAAACAAATTAAAATCAACAGCGAAAGAGCTGAAAAATGGCTAAAAGATGGTGCACAACCTACGGATACTGTAAAAGATTTATTCAAAAAGAATGGTATAATTCAATAATTACCTTAATTTAGGAGGTAGAAAAATGGGTCATTTGGTAGAAGTTATCGCTAAAGGATTGGTGGATAATCCTGAACAGGTGAATGTCAATGAAATAGAGGGAAACCGGTCGATTATTTTAGAATTAAAGGTTGCTCCTGAGGATATGGGAAAAGTAATCGGTAAACAGGGAAGGATCGCTAAAGCCATCAGAACAGTTGTAAAAGCTGCTGCTACAAAGCAAAATAAAAGGGTGATTGTTGAGATTATCCAATAGGAGCAGGTGAACCTAGCCTTTATTTATAATATATTTAAAAGAGGAGCATATATTTACATGGTAAAGATGTTAAAGGTAGGGAAAATAGTTAATACGCATGGAATAAAGGGAGATTTAAAGGTCTTGCCTCTTACAGATTATATGGAGCGTTTCGAAGAATTGGACTGGGTTTATATAGACGGCAATGATGAGAGATTTTATATAAAAAATGTAAGATATATGCCTGCGGTTGTGCTTCTATCTTTTAAAGGATATGAGGATATTAATCTGGTTAAAAGATTTAAAGATAAATATTTGTTTATTGATGAAAACCAGCGAAGGGATTTGCCTGAGGGTACCTATTATATAGCCGACATCATCGGACTGGATGTTTATACAACAAAAGGCGAATATATCGGCAGAGTGAAAGATATAATTCAAACGAGCTCCAATGATGTGTATGTCATAGAAGGTGAAGGCAGCAGGGAAATTATGATACCTGCCGTTGAGGAGTTTATATCTGAAATTTGTTTAGGGGAAGGGAAAATCATTATAGACCCTATTGAGGGGATGGTATGATGATAATTAAAGTGATGACCTTATTTCCCGAAATGTTTTCCGGACCCCTTGACGATAGTATGATTCAACGTGCAAAAGAAAAAAATATTATTGATCTGGAATATATCAATATAAGGGATTATGCCGGCAACAAACATAAAAAAGTGGATGATTACCCCTACGGCGGGGGTCCCGGAATGGTCATGGCTCCCCAACCTATTTTCGATTGTTACGGCCGGATAGTCGAGGCCGCAGGTTTAAAAGAAGGCGAAAAACCGAGAGTTATTTATTTATCCCCAAAAGGTAAAATTTTTAACCAGGAGATGGCAATTGAGCTTTCTAAGGAAAAATTTATTATAATGCTCTGCGGCCATTATGAAGGAGTTGACCAAAGAGTAATAGATGAGATTGTAACCGATGAGATTTCAATAGGGGACTATGTATTGACGGGTGGAGAAATACCTGCCATGGTGCTCATCGATTCCATAACCAGATTATTACCGGGAGTATTATCACAAGATCAATGCTATGAGGATGAAACCTTTTATTCCGGCCTGTTAGAATACCCGCAGTACACCAGGCCTGTCAGTTTTAGGGGTTTGGAGGTGCCCGGCGTACTCATATCCGGCAATCATAAAAAGATTGATGAATGGAGACGAAAAGAATCCTTGAGGTTGACATATAAAAGGCGGCCGGAGCTATTGAAAAATATAAAACTAACGGATGAGGACGAGGATTTTTTAAAAAGCATAGGGATGAATAGCGCCCAAATCAAATATTGATAAATTATATATTGTCATATTTTAATCGCTATGATATAATTTACAAGGTAGAACGGACGGTCCTCTGTACACATTATAAGAACGTCTATGAGAAGGAGAGAGGCAATTATGGATATTTTGAAAATAATCACGAAGGAACAATTAAAAAAAGATATCGGAGAATTTGGTACCGGGGATACTGTTAAGGTGCATGTTAAAATTAAAGAGGGTACCAGAGAGAGGATTCAGATATTTGAAGGTATTGTAATCAAAAGGCAGGGAGGGGGAATCGCCGAGACTTTTACGGTCAGGAGGATAGCCTCCGGTGTAGGAGTGGAGAGGACATTCCCTGTACATTCTCCAAGGATAGAGAGAGTCGAGGTTATCAGAAGAGGCCAGGCCAGAAGAGCCAAAACTTATTATTTGCGTGACCGGGTAGGTAAGGCGGCATTTAAAATCAAAGAAAAGAAAAAATACTAATTGGAAGGGACTGATATTCAGTCCTTTTATTATTAAAGATGTATAGTATAGGTGTAATGCGGTTCTATCTGCGGGCGGATAAGGGGTGGGAACAGTGAATATTAATTGGTATCCGGGGCATATGAAAAAAACTAAAGAACTTTTGAGGGAACAGCTTAAACTTGTGGATATTGTCTATGAATTATTAGATGCTCGTATACCGTTGAGCAGCAAAAATCCCGACTTGGATCGGATTATAGGCGATAAACCCAGAATTATCATACTCAACAAAATTGATCTGGCGGATTCCCGAATCACATCCATGTGGATAGAATACTTTAAGAAACAACAAATAATAACGGTTCCTGTAAATACAATGACGGGCAATGGAATAGGGCAAATGATAAAGGAAAGTGAGAAGGCCGTAAAGGCCAAAATGGATGCCTTGATAGAGAAAGGCAGAAAACCGAGGCCTGTCAGAATAATGGCCGTTGGAATACCTAATGTGGGAAAATCCTCCCTCATCAATAGGCTGGCAGATAAAAAAAGTGCAAAGACAGGAGACAAACCGGGGGTAACTAAAGGGAAACAGTGGATAAGATTAAAGGGGAATATGGAGCTGTTAGATACACCGGGTATTTTATGGCCTAAGATTGAAGATCCTGCAGTTGCGTTAAATTTAGCATTTACAGGGGCAATTAAAGATGAAATAATGGATGTCGAGACATTAGCATATAAATTATTGGAAATACTATGGGCCGATCACAGGGAAAAGGTTGTTAGAAGATATAAAATAGAAGGTGAATATGATGCTATTATAGACCTGATGGACCGCATAGCAAAAAATAGGGGATGCATTTTAAAAGGAAATGAAATTGACTATTTTAGAATATCAAATATAAT
>DASRMO010000041.1:0-4098 GCA_035647895.1 Clostridia bacterium | reverse complement strand
GTATATCATCGAGAACTATGATAAAGCGGCCTTCATGACAGCATCCAAACTTGCCGATAAAGTTGGTGTCAGCGAATCGACGGTTGTCAGATTTGCCGATGCTTTGGGGCTTGACGGCTATCCGCAACTTCGAAAAGGTTTGGAGGACATTATAAAGCTGAAATTGACCACGGTTCAACGTGTAGAGTTGGCAGGAGAATATTCAGATGGAGGCTCCATATTAAAAAAAGTGTTGGAAATTGATATGAATAATATCAGGGCTACATTGGAAAATATAGATCATGATATATTCCAACAAGTGGTAAATGAAATATGCAGGGCTAAAAAGATATATATAGTTGGCTTGAGAAGTTCAATGTCTCTTGCCGATTACTTCGGCTTTTATTTAAATTTGATTTTGGATAATGTTAAAATAGTTCATCACGGTATCAGCAATATTTTTGACCAGGTTTTCAGGGTATCTAAGACGGATATAGTTATAGGTATAGGGTTCCCCAGATACTCTATGCAGACAGTGGATGCATTATCATATGTAAAAGAGCAGGGGGTAACAATTGTAGGCATCACCGATAGCTTATCGTCCCCCATAGCAAAGTTAGCCGATTACACCCTGACGGCCAAAAGTGATATGATGTCATTTGTTGATTCACTGGTAGCACCCCTAAGTTTAATAAATGCCCTGGTAGTAGCGATAGGAATGTTTGAAAAAGAAGAAATAACCGAGCACCTCAATGTACTGGAGGATATCTGGAAGAAATATAATGTTTATCAGAGATGGAACCAGGGTTAATGAGTAAAGGATGGATCTAAATGAAAAGGTTATATTTAGTCAGGCATGGACAGACATCATGGAATTTGGAAGGCAGGACTCAGGGCGGTAAAAATTCCGATTTGACCCGCCTCGGCATCGAACAGGCGGAAAAACTTGCAGAGTATTTTAAGAACATTGAATTGGATAAAATCTATTCCAGCCCTCTGGAACGGGCCTATTCGACAGCCCGCATAATTGCAAAGATAAAGAACCTGGATTGTAAATTGGACAGCAGATTAGCCGAAATGAGTTTTGGAGAATGGGAAGGCCTGACCCGGACGAGGATAAAGGAAATTTACCCCGATGATTTCAGAGCCTGGATGGAGAAACCCCACCTTGCAAATATACCGTCGGGTGAAACCATAGAAGCTGCACAAAAACGCATAGTTGAATTTGTCAATGATGAAATTATACAATCAGATGAAAGCACAACCTTAGTGGTCAGCCATGGTACATTGATTCGTTTGTTTTTACAGGCCGCCCTTTCAATGGATTTGGAGCACTATTATAAATTAAAATCACATAACGGTTCCTTTAATCTGATAGAATTTAAAGATTATGGGCCCGTTTTAATCAAGTATAACGATACGTGCCATATGGATATAATTATATAAAGATTATGATATATAGATATTTATAATTTTAACTATTGCGGGAGAATTTATTGATGAACAATCACGAGAGAGCGGTAAAACAAAAAAATCATTGTTTTATGGAAAATTTCATTGTTGTTATTATTATGTTTATGTCTGTCTTGTTAATCGGGCTTAATACGGTGAGAGCATATAATTATTATATGACGGCTCGATTTTCCGAATTTAATACCGTATATGATTCTAAAGGCGATGCACTGTCCCGAAATATAATAGAGATTGGGATTGAAGAAAATAAAGTATATCCCCTGTTGGAGATAATTATAAATGGTGAACCGCTCGGTCATAATTTTGAAGAAAACAATCAAATTACAATAACTGTTTATGACGGTGATGTTATACAGATAAACAGTTCCATGTACAGTGATGATATTAAAGTCGAAATAAAGGATATGCCCCCGAATGTTGGTAATGTCCTGGGCAATAATCACATAATCTTAAAAGAAAATATCGGTACCCTGGCTATAATAAAGATATAGGGGTACTTGAGGAACATTTGAAATTGATGTATAATTTTCCTTAGAAGTGTAGGGGGAGAGATATATACTATTATTATTTGAGATAACCACCTAAAACGGTGGTTAAATCCATTCTAAGGAGGTATAGAAATATATGTCATACATTCAAATTGCGGTAGATGGGCCTGCAGGTTCCGGTAAAAGCACAATCGCCAAAAAAATCGCGGACCGTTTAAATATAACATATATAGATACGGGAGCGATGTACAGGGCCCTTACCTATAAAGTTCTGATAAATAATATAGGGGTTGAAAATGAGGATGCGGTAATTGAACTGGCGCGAAAGAGTAAAATTGAGTTTCTCAAAAATAATATTTATCTTGATGATGATATAGTTAATGAGGAGATCAGGCTCCCCGAAGTGAGTAAAAATGTTTCCTATGTCGCGAAAATTCCGCAGGTAAGGAAGATTTTAGTCGATACACAAAGAAAATTGGCTTTAAATCAGGATGTAGTGATGGATGGAAGAGATATAGGAACATATGTCCTCAAAGATGCAAATTTTAAAATCTTTTTGACGGCAACTGTTGAGGAAAGAAGCCACAGGAGATATTTAGAGCTTAAAAATAAAGGGCTGGATGTAACCCTTGACGATGTGAAGAAAGATATAATAAATAGGGACAAAATCGATAGAGAAAGAGAATTTTCACCATTGGTTGAAGCAGATGATGCGATTATCATCGATACAACGGATTTATCCATAGAGGATGTTGTAAATAAGATAACCTCAATATTGGAGGAGGGACACTAAGGTGCTGTTTTATAAAGCTGTAAAAGGCATTGCAAGAGTTTTGTTTTCTCTGGTTTACAGGATAGAAATCGAAGGAAAAGAACATTTACCGGAGAGGGGCAAGGCTATAGTGTCTCCGAACCATTTTAGCATGATGGACCCCATTATAATCGGGGCATTTTTACCGAGAAAGGTTAATTTTATGGCAAAGGAAGAATTATTTTCTAACAAGCTCTTTGCCTTAATTTTAAACAAATTAGGGGTATTTCCGGTAAAAAGAGGCGGGGCCGATATAGGTGCTATCAGAACGGCGTTGAGAATTTTAAATAACGGGGACATTTTCTGTATATTTCCGGAGGGGACAAGGAGCAAAACAGGTGAAATTTTGAAAGCAAAGCCGGGGACGGCAATGATTGCAATCAGGGCACGGAGCCCCATCATACCTATAGCAATTATCGGAGATTATAAACTTTTTAGCAAGGTAAAAATAATAATAGATAAACCTATATATTTATCCGATTATTATGACAAAAAGGTCTCTACCGACGAATATCGGGAACTGAGCCAGGATATATTAAATACAATCAGAGGGCTGATGGTTTAGAGAAATAGGGGAATAGTTATAATTAATAGAGGATTTTTATATTTTATGTAGAATTATTGTTAAGTTGATTATATAATCAAACATATGGGAGGATAGAGATGAAAGTTATTGTAGCAGATCATTCGGGGTTTTGTTTCGGGGTTGAAAGAGCTATTAAGATTACCTCCGATACATTGGATAATAATATGAATAAAAAATGTATTTATACCTTGGGCCCCCTCATTCATAATCAACAAGTAGTAAATGAATTACAAGATGCCGGAGTGAAGGTGATAAATAATTTAGATAACCTCGAGGATAACAGCATTATAATCATTCGTTCCCATGGGGTATCCAAAGATGTATATGATCTGATTGATAAAAAAAATATTGAAATAATTGATGCCACATGCCCTTTTGTTAAAAAAATTCAAAATATAGTTAAAAAGTATAGAGCAAAGGGGTATACTATCGTTATTATAGGAAATTCGGACCATCCGGAGGTGATTGGCATCAATGGATGGTGTGATAATCAAGCATATATCGTAAAGACAAAGGATGATATTGAAAAAATTCCATCTGTACATAAGTTATGTATTGTTGTGCAAACAACAATGCCGGTAAGCTTATATGATGAACTTTGTGATATAATTGAACAGAAAGCTGAACAAACCGTAAAATTCAACACAATCTGTTCCGCTACTATGGACAGGCAGAAATCTGCAAGAAATTTAGCAAAAAGTGTTGATGCAATCATAGTGATAGGTGGATATCATAGCTCCAATACTCAAAAACTTGTAGAC
>DASRMO010000040.1:0-9851 GCA_035647895.1 Clostridia bacterium | reverse complement strand
ATATTAACCCTTCCCTTGGTTCTGCCGCCTACTGTTGTGGGTTTTTTTCTCTTAGTTTTTTTAGGAAAAAACCGTGTAATAGGAAAATATTTAGCCTTATATGATAAATCTGTTGTTTTTACTATAACTGCTGCTGTCATAGCTTCTACCGTAGTTTCTTTGCCCTTAATGTATAGAACTACCAGGGGGGCTTTTGAACAGTTGGACAGGGATATTATCCATGTTGCTAAAACACTTGGTTTATCGGAACATAAAATATTTTTAAAGATAATGTTGCCTAACAGTTTTCCCAGTATAATGGCCGGTACCGTATTGGCCTTTGCCAGGGCATTGGGAGAATTTGGAGCTACCATCATGGTCGCGGGTAACATACCCGGTAAAACCCAAACAATGTCGGTAGCGGTCTATACTGCTGTCCAGGCAGGCAACAGGCCCTTAGCTTATAAATGGGTACTTGTCATGGGTGTAATCTCTTTTGTTTCTATGATCATCATGAATAGGTTTGAAAGAAATCAATTTGGCAAAGTTAGAAAGGCAGTGAATTAACGTGTTATATATTGATATAAAAAAGCAACTGGGGGATTTCACATTAGATATAGAAATAGAAACCTACAAAGAGACTCTAGCTTTGTTTGGGGCTTCGGGTTGTGGTAAAACTATTACCTTGAAATGTATAGCAGGGGTTGAAAAACCTGATGAGGGGGAAATTGTTCTAAATGATAAAATATTATTTTCCAGCAAAAAAAAGATAAACCTTCCTCCGCAGAGGCGAAATGTAGGTCTGTTATTTCAAAGCTATGCCTTGTTTCCTAATATGACATTGGAAGAGAATATTGCCATTTCTATTCCTAAAAACTGTCCTAATAAAGATAAAACAGTAAGAAACAAAATAAAGGAATTTTCTTTAGAAGGTTTAGAAGAAAATTATCCACATGAATTATCCGGTGGGCAGCAGCAAAGAACAGCACTTGCTAGAATGTTGGTAAATGAACCTGAAATCCTAATGTTGGATGAACCTTTTTCGGCATTAGATGAACATTTACGTTGGAAGTTGGAGCAAAGATTAATCACTACTTTACGCAACTATGGAAGAACTGCTCTATATGTATCTCATAATAAAGATGAGGTTTATAGGATAGCTGATAAAATAGCTATTTATAATCAGGGTAAGATTCAATTGATTGGTGAAAAAGAAGAAATATTCAGTAAGCCCCAAAGTGTTGATGCAGCTAAATTGATTGGATGTGATAATATTTCCAAGGCACAAAAAATAGGCAGGAATAAGGTTTATGCTATAGATTGGGATATGGAGCTGGAATCAGAGGAAACAGTACAGGAGGGACTTAAATATGTAGGCATACACGGTAACAATCTGGCTATTTCTAATAGCACGGCATTCTCTAATACTTTTCCAATGAAAATAGTGAACAAAATTGAAAATCCTTTTTCCAGTACTTTAGTATTAAAACATGAAAGAAAAAAGAACGATTCTTATAGATCCCATGTATACTTAGAAATAAGTTCAAAGAAAAATTCGGACGATGCATATTTGAGGAAGCCTATTTACGTACATTTTAAAAAAGAGAAGTTATTACTATTATACTGATAAAAATTTGCATAATAATATCGCCTTACATCAAGTTATTAAATTATCAAAAAAAGACCCAACGTGCAAGGGATAATTCCAAGCATTGGGTCTTTATTTTATGGTTTAAAATAAAAAACTAAACAGTTTTGTGGTTATCTATGTATAGGCACTATCAAATTATTTTATAAACTAATTTTTTGTCAGGGTTTTTAATAGAATATTAGACCTTTTAAACAACAGTTGTGTGCAATAAAGGGCTTTAAATTTGTTTTTAAAAAATATATAATAAATAATGTTATAATTAATTTGTATACTATAACATTATAAAGGATGGAATTAAATGCTGTCAAACTCTATAAAAACCGGTATTAAAAAGGGCATAGAGACTATATTGCTATTGAGTAAGACCATAATACCCGTATATATTTTAGTGACCATATTAAAGAATACTCCCGTAATAGGATGGATTACTACCTTGTTTGAACCTTTAATGGGAATTTTTAATTTGCCCGGTGAGGCTGCAATTGTTTTAGTTATTGGAAATGTACTTGATACATATTCCGCCGTAAGCGCAATTAAGGCCATTCAACTGAGTGCTATGGAAATTACGACTTTATCTATAATGATTTCCATCTCCCATTCTCTATTAGTAGAGACTGCGGTTACAAAAAAAATGGGCATTAAGGTTTCACATGCCCTAATAATCAGGATTGGTCTAGCAATTATTTTCGGCGTAATCGTAGGAAGGGTAGGTGCATTGATATGATTGATGTTTTAAAGGAAGCAATTGTAGGCAGTCTGGAATCAATTTATCTTGTAGCCGTCATTGTATTGCCGTTAATGGTAATACTACAAATAGCTAAGGATTATAAAGTTTTGGACAAGATTTCTAAATTCTTCAGATTTCTCACCAAATTTTTTGGTATGTCGGAAGATTCTACTCTACCCTTGCTTGTGGGAATTACTTTTGGAATAGTTTACGGTGCCGGTATTATAATACAGAGTTCAAAAGAGGGCAATATTTCTCGAAAGGATATGTTTTTAACTTCGGTATTTTTAATCGTTTGCCATGCTATTATAGAAGACACACTTATTTTTGTTGCAGTCGGTGCCAATGGTTATATATTATGCGGTTTGAGGATACTTGCTGCTACTATCATAACCTTGTTATTATCTAGAAGGATAAGAGCCGAGCAGGTGCAATTAGATATCGAGGCAAGGGAAAATTAGATGGGCGGTGTGAACGGTGTTCATGAAGAATCCATGTAGCTATTCACCGGGTTCGATCTACAATATACTAAAGGAGTTTTAAAAACTATGAGAGATAAAATTGCGATTATTGGCGGAGGGGCATCGGGCATGCTTGCAGCAATAATTGCTTCAAGAAATGGTGCCGGGGTTACAATCTATGAAAGGATGAACAGGATTGGCAGAAAAATATTAGCGACCGGCAATGGAAGATGTAATTTGACCAATATTAATCTAAAATCGGATGACCTTCGATGTATACACGGCAATGATATAGAATTTGCAAATCATATTTTAAAACAATTTACAGTAGAAGAAACTATAAATTTTTTTGAATCTCTCGGAATTGCACATAAAATAGAAGAGGACGGGAAGGTATTTCCCATGTCCAATCAAGCCTCAAGTGTATCGGATGTTTTAAGATATGAATTAGGAAAACTGGGCGTAAAAATAGTATGTGACACGGAAATTGGGAAAATAAATAAATCCGGGGACAGATTTATAGTTATAGATAACAGTGGTATAAAATACCCTGCCAACAGGGTTATAATAGCCACCGGGGGAAAATCAAGCCCTAATTTAGGTTCAAACGGTAGCGGGTATAAGTTAGCCGAACAGTTAGGCCATAGTATCATCAGGCCATTTCCTTCGTTGGTTCAATTAAGATTGGAAGCTCCTTTTTTAAAAGCTATAAAGGGAGTAAAATTTGACGGTATAGCTTCTATAAGTGTGGATGGGTATATATTGAGAGAGGAAGAAGGAGAAATATTGTTTACAGATTACGGCATTTCAGGCCCCCCGATTTTGCAGCTCAGCAGGATAGCGATAGAAGCACTAGAGAAGAATAAACAGCCCATGTTGGATGTTGATATGTTTCCAAACCATAGTTATGAGAAGCTTTTAGACCTGATAAAGCTCAGATTTTCCTATCAGTATGATAGGCCCTTAGATTTTAGCTTTGTAGGTTTGATTAACAAGAGATTAATTCCTATAATATTAAAAGAATCCAGGATATATGATGTAAATAGAATATGCTCCGAGGTATCCGACAAGGAGATAGAACAAATTACAAAACTTTTAAAATGTTGGAGGTTTAAGGTTATTGGCTTCCAATCCTGGATGCATTCTCAGGTTACGGCGGGCGGTGTAAATTTAAAAGATATTTGTCCAAACACATTAGAATCGAAAATTGTACCTAACATATATTTTGCAGGGGAATTATTGGATGTGGATGGTGACTGCGGGGGTTTCAATTTACAATGGGCTTGGTCATCGGGCTATGTTGCCGGGACTCATGCTTCGCTTTCCTTGTACAAAGGGGACTGACCGGGACTGCTGAAAAAGTATCATTTCAAGACTTTTTTGGTGATTTTGGATTGACCCTCTGTGTTATAATATTGTAGAACAGACGGACTTTGTAAAAATGACGGGGTGACTTTAATGAACGAAAGAAGTTTGAGGGTTTTAGAATATCCCAAAATAATAAATATGCTTGAGGGAAAATGTACCTCCTCTTTGGGTAAGGAAAAAGTGAGAGAATTAAAACCCATTCCACATTTAGGTATTATAAGACAACTTCAACAGGAGACCGGCGAGGCGCAAGGCATATTGATTAAATTCGGCAATGTACCTTTAGGTGGAATCAATGATGTTTCACAATATATCAGAAGGACGGAAATCGGTTCATATTTGGATCCGGCTCAGCTGCTACAGCTAAAAGATACATTAACAGCAGTTAGAAGACTGAAAAATTTTTTAAAGGAAGAAGATAGTAGAGAGATATATATTATAATTAAAGGATTAATTCGAAGCCTCACACCTATGAGGGAAATAGAGGAGAAAATAGATCTATGTATAGTCAACGAAACAGAAATATCCGACAATGCGAGTGTGGAATTAAGACGTATACGCAGGCAAATTGCATCTAAAAATGATTCTATCAGAAACAAATTGAATAGTATAATAACCTCAATGGATAACCAAAAATATCTGCAAGATGCTATAATTACCATAAGGCAAGATCGTTATGTGGTACCGGTAAAGCAGGAATACAGGGCCGGTATACCTGGATTAGTACATGATAGATCATCCAGCGGGGCTACTTTGTTTATAGAACCCATGGCTGTTGTAGAACTCAATAATGAGGCAAGGGAGTTAAAAATTAAGGAGCGGACAGAGATAGAAAGGATTTTGATGGAAATTTCCGCAATGATAGCCGAAAGGGCCGAGGATATAAAATCTAATCAAACTATTTTAAAGGAATTGGATTTTATCTTTGCAAAGGGCAAGCTCTCCCTTGAAATGAAAGGCGTAGAGCCGGAATTAAATATAGATGGAAGAATAATGCTTAAGGATGGCAGACATCCCCTATTAAATGCCGATGAAGTAGTGCCGAATACTATTTGGCTGGGGGACAGTTTTCATATATTAGTAATTACGGGGCCTAATACAGGGGGAAAAACTGTTACTTTAAAGATGTTGGGTTTGTTGACATTGATGGCACAGAGCGGTCTGCACGTTCCGGCGGCATATGGAACAAAGTTAGCCGTATTTGATGGTATTTTTGCGGACATAGGGGATGAGCAAAGTATAGAGCAAAGTTTGAGTACTTTTTCATCACACATGACTAACATAGTGGCTATTATGAAAAATGTAACTGCCAAATCACTGGTACTTTTCGATGAATTAGGCGCGGGGACCGATCCTACGGAGGGTGCTGCCCTAGCTATGGCTATATTAAATCATTTAAAGGAAGTGGGTACGACTGTGGTTGCAACCACTCACTATAGTGAATTAAAGCAGTACGCATTATTAAATACCGGCATAGAAAATGCTGCTGTGGAGTTTGATATAGAAACATTGAGCCCAACCTATAGGTTATCAATAGGTATACCGGGAAAATCTAATGCATTTGAAATTTCAAAAAAACTTGGACTGCCGGATTTTTTAATAGATAAATCGAGAAGCTTATTGACTAAGGAAACTATTCATTTTGAAGATCTGTTAAAAAATATTGAAGAGAACAGATCCATTGTGGAAAAAGAAAAACTGGAAACCATAAAACTTAGGATGGAAACTGAAAAATTAAAGGAGGAATATGAGCAAAAAAATGAAAAATTACAATCGCGGAAAGAAAAAGTAATCAGAGGAGCTAAAAAAGAAGCATATAAAATCATCAAACAAGCAAAAACAGATTCGGATGAGATTATAGATAACCTAAAATCACTTAAAGTTGAATTAGAAGAAAAAGAGATGAACATAAAAATTGAAGAGGCCCGTCAAAGTATTTCTAAAAAAATGGACAAACTTTCAGAAGGTATGGCAGAGCGATTGATTACAAAGGTCAATAAAAATCCCCCCAAGAATTTAAAGGCGGGGGAAACGGTTAGGGTATTGTCACTCAAACAAACAGGTTATGTTATTTCACCGGAGGATGAAAATGGCGAAGTTCAGGTTCAAGTCGGCATTATAAAGGTAAATATACATGTATCTAATCTGGAAAGGGTCGAACAGGAGGAGGAAACAAGAAAAACCGGCATAGGCAAAATAGCTATATCTAAGGTGCAAAATATAAACACGGAAATTGATGTAAGGGGACAAAACCTTGAGGAGGCAATGTTAGAGGTTGACAAATATTTAGATGATAGTTATATTGCAGGCTTGACTCATGTAACAGTGATTCATGGTGTGGGCACCGGGGTTTTGAGCGCGGGGCTCAAACAGATGTTTAAAAAGCACAAACATATTAAAAAATATAGGGAAGGCGCTTATGGTGAGGGTGGGGCAGGCGTAACTATTGTATATCTTAAATGATATGGCAGGAAGGCAGATTGTACGGAAAACATTTTTTATATTTTTTTCATTCTGAATACAGCAAAAAAATGTTTTTTATGCACCATTGGGAGAGGTGATCATTATAATATTAATCAGTGCTTGTTTGCTGGGTGTTAACTGCAAATATAATGGAAAAAATAATTTAAATGAGAAGATAGTTGAATATTTTAAGGATAAAAATATTATTCCTATTTGTCCGGAGCAGCTGGGCGGGCTTTCTACGCCCCGCCTTTCATCGGAAATTAAAGATGGGGATGGGCGGGATGTACTGGAAGGAACAACTAAAGTGCTGAATAATAGCGGGAATGATGTAACAGAGCAATTTATAAAAGGAGCTTATGAAACCTTGAAGCTGGCACAAACTTTAGGTGCAACGAAGGCGGTTTTAAAAGGAAGAAGCCCATCCTGCGGTGTAGGGGAAATTTATAATGGAAATTTTAACGGCACTTTAATTGAGGGTGATGGAGTAGCAGCAGCTTTATTGAAATCAAAAGGGATAGAAGTTTATGATGATGAAGATTTTTTATTCTATATAGATGAGCAGAAACTAAGGGAGGATATATACAATGATTAATTTTAAAAAGAGATTGAGCAAGGAATTATTCAAAAATATTCCACAGCTTGCAGAAGAGGAAATTTTGATGATGATAGAAATACCTCCGAATAGTGAAATGGGGGATTTCGCATTTCCCTGTTTTAAACTGGCGAAGGTTTTTAAAAAGGCGCCAAATATTATAGCCGATGATATAGCTAAAGGCTTGGATAAAGGTGATTTCATAGATAGGGTTGAAATTGCCGGAGGATATTTAAATTTTTTTATAGATAGGGAATATTTCATAGAGACTGTGCTTGGAGAAGTGTTGCTCAGAAAGGAAACTTACGGCAGCAGCTTAATCGGTGACGGGAAAAATGTGATTGTAGAATTTTCATCACCGAATATAGCCAAACCTTTTCATATAGGACATATCAGAACGACAGTGATAGGAAGTTCTCTGTACAATATATATAAATTTTTAGGCTATAATACTATTGCAATCAACCATTTAGGTGATTATGGCACGCAGTTTGGAAAATTGATTGTGGCTTTCAAAAATTGGGGAAACGAAGAAGAAGTAAGAACAAATCCGATAGCTGCCTTGCTCGATTTATATGTTAAGTTTCATAAGGAAGCAGAAACTAAACCGGAGTTAGAAGATGAAAGCAGACAATGGTTTAAAAAATTAGAAAATGGGGATGATGAAGCTGTAAAACTTTGGGAATGGTTTAGGGAGGTCAGTTTAGAAGAATTTAATAGGGTCTATGATATATTAGATATTACTTTTGATTCCTTTGCAGGTGAAAGTTTCTATTCGGATAAAATGCCCGCAGTTATAAATATGATGGAGGAAAGAGGTATTATAGAAAAATCCGATGGGGCTGATATAGTGGATTTGGAGCCATTTGGGTTGCCTCCGGCTTTGATTAAAAAGGGTGACGGTTCTACATTATACATCACTAGGGACCTTGCAGCAGCTATTTATCGAAAAGAAACCTATGATTTTTATAAAAACATATATGTTGTTGGTTCCCAGCAAATTCTCCATTTCCAACAGATGAAAAAGATATTGTATCTTATGGGTTTTGAATGGGAAAAAGACTGTGTTCATGTGCCTTTCGGGATGGTAGGTTTAGAGGATGGAACTATGTCCACCAGAGAAGGTAGGGTGGTGTTCTTAGAAGATGTATTAAATAAAGCGGTAGAGAAAACAAGGGATATTATAAATGAAAAAAATCCCAACCTTGAAAATCTCGATGAAATAGCCAAGCAAGTAGGTATTGGAGCTGTAATATTTGAGGAACTATCTAATAATAGAATAAAGGATTATACCTTTACATGGGATAAGGTTTTGAACTTTGAAGGTGAAACCGGGCCCTATGTACAATATACACATGCGAGAGCCTCAAGTGTGCTGAAAAGAGCAGGTACCGATATAGACAGCAATTTCAAACCGGAATTATTGGCTGATGATATAACCTTGGAAATATTAAGGGAAATCCAACAGTTTCCGGAAATTGTTGAAGATGCGCAAAGAAAAAATGAACCATCTATAATAACAAGGCACATTATTGATATAGCACAGGCTTTTAATCGCTTTTATCACGAGCATCCTATATTAGTAGAAGATGAAGAATTAAAGAAGGCAAGACTGGTAGTAGTTTTTGCAGTTAAACAAGTTTTAAGTATAGGGCTGGCTTTATTGGGAATTAAAGCACCGGAAAAAATGTAATTTATAGTTTGTATGTACTTCCTAGGGGGTCACGGATTTGGAGAAAGGTGAAGAAAATATTGATATATTGCCATATATGTTTTATGGAGATGCATTAGGGTTTTTAAAAGAAAATAGTTATACACATGATTATCTACAACCTTTTAGCTATTTATATGATCAAAATTTAAAGATTGAAATGCAAGAAGGGCAATGGAGTTATATTACACAGCTGACCCTGATTAATTGTAAATGTTTCATAGATAATAAGGAAAAAAATCAGGTTTTGATAGATTACACGAGAATGGAAGAAGAAATCAAATTATGGCAATACTATAGATGCGGTACCCCTTCAAATTATATGAATAGGTTAGACTTAGGCAAAAGTTATTATACAAGCGATTTCTATTGGGAAGATAAAAGGGGAGAAGCGTTTTCTAGAGTTATTCCTATAGCCTTGGTAAATAAAAACTTTATTGTTGCACAGAGAGAGGCGTACAAGAATATTATCTATATGAATAGACATCCACAGGTAATATTGACAGGGCTTCTATTGTTGAGAACAATCTATTTATTGATGAATAACACAATGCTCGAAAGGGAAGAGTTGGTTGACAAGTTAAAAAATTATTTGATAGATTTACAGTTTTTAAAGTTAGAACGGGACGTTAAGGGAGAATTACCGGTAAATTATAAAATTAAATTTGAACAGGAAAAAATCAATTATTTAATTGATTTAGAGCGAACAAAAACCGTTAGCTTTTACAATACCGACATCCCTTATAGTAAAAATATATTTTTATTAGCATTGGCCAACTTTTTTAAATGGTGCAAGGGGGAAGAAATAGTTGAACCTTGGAAGTGCGACCAAAAAGAAGTGTATACTATCATATATGCACTATTGGCATTATCAAAACAGGCAGATAAAATAGAAA
>DASRMO010000039.1:0-3460 GCA_035647895.1 Clostridia bacterium | reverse complement strand
TATGAGCCGGTATTTTCCCGCCGCATCGCTGGCCGCATTAAATAAAATCTTTACGGTTGTAACATACTGTTTTATCGTTTTGGGGCTCAGCCCGTCCCTGACCATATCATCGATACAGTCTTGGATGTGGGCAAATCTTATGTTCTCCATTACCATATCGTTCAGTTTATCAAATTTTTTGGATGCTGTTCTATAGTTTTCAACGGTGTTGTATTCCCTGTGAAGCTCCACGGAGGACAGGAACATCTTTGCAAATTGCTTAAAAGTTATTTCGTCGTATCCCTCCGTTAATTCAATCTTAAAATCTTCTTTTAATTTTTCAAATCTTTCATCGGCCGCCCTCTTAGCCAGGGCCCTGGTCCGGAAGCCCTGCTTAGATCTCTGGCGCCATTTCCCATTTTCCTTAAACGAAATTATGTATTGCCAGCCACCGTCTTTTTGTCGGTATGTAATATTGTAATTCACTTCATCACGCCCTTTCCCTTTCCCGGCATATGTGTTTAATAGTTTTTAATTGCCTTTTTCACCTTTCCTATTATTTCTATTTTGTCTTTTGTTGGATCAATTATTTGTGGTAGGTATATTGGATTGTTGCTTAGAGGGATCAATTGAATTAAATCATTATGCATCAAAACTTTTTTAACCGTAGCCTCGACCTCATTGACCCTAACCACTCCAATTTCTCCACTATCAATGCAAGGTGTTTTTTCGATCAATAGCAAATCCCCTTCTCTGAATTCTTTATTCATGGAATCTCCAATAACTCTGAGTAGAAAATATGTTTTCTCTGGTTCTATAGTGGAGCTATCTAATGAAAAGAATCCCTCAATATTATCTTGAGACAATATTGGTTCCCCTGCTCTTATAATTCCGACGATGGGGAGTCTCACGATGTTAGGTACGTATGGGATAAGATCTTCCATCACATATTCCCCCTTAAAAATATTTATCCCGGCAAGCATATCCAGCTCATCCATAGTAATGTCTAAAGCCCCAATGATTTTTAATACCGTGTTTACTCCGGAATTTTCTACGCCTCTTTCTAATACTGATCTCACCGTCGAATAAGGAATGTTACTTTTAACGCTAAAATTTCTCGGGTTTCTAAACTTTTCTCTTATTAACCTTTTTAATATTGTTGCTTTCTCCATTTTATTTGCCCTCGCTTTTTAAGTAGCATTTGCTAAACATTATATACTACTTAGGACAAAAATACACGAAAATTCAAAAACAAATTCAAAAAAAGATTTGACAATGCACGACAATTAGTGTACTATTATAATACGAAGTACGAATATTCACACATTTAATATCATATTAGGGAGTGAAATAGAGGATGTTAGCAAATTTAGCGGCCGAAATGACACGAAACAAAGTTTCTCGATACGACATAGCAAAACTTTTGGGAAATACATATAATACTGTATCTCTAAAAATAAACGGACATTATGAGTTCACTGTTGCTGAAGCCCAGAAAATACAGAAAACATTTTTTCCCCATCTTACTATGGAGTATCTATTTGAAAGACAGGAGGGGGCGGTATAAGTCGGTTTATAGAAAGGGGATTCCATGGACATGCTGCTAACAAAACAAAACCTTGCCGACCGTTGGCAAGTGACAATAGGGACTATAGACAGGTGGGTCGGTGATGGAGTTATATCCCCCGTGAAAGGGATACCGTCAATCCGGTTTAACCTGGAACACATATTGGAACTGGAAGGCACGGAAACAGGCAAACTTTCTCCCTTAGAAAGGAAAAGACTGTTGGCAGAATTGAAACAGTTGGAGACAAAAAAGGAAGAGCTGGAAAGGGAGAATGAGGAATTGAGAAACTATGTCAGGCTTGTTTTTGGCGAGGGGATGAAGTTTTTTAAGGGTTCTAGGGAAAATAAAGGAAAGGGGGCAGTTCAATAATGAACGGCAAAATAATTTTAGAACTAAAATATTATGAGCGCTTAAAGCATTTTAGAAAAGCCTTTCAATACATCATAGATGATTGATGATATTGGGGCTGTTCTTGGTGCTTGGCACTCATAATTTTTTTTACTCATCTGCGGAAGAAAATGGACACATGGGAACATATTTCAAACAAAGGAAGAGGAAGGAAGGTGAAACAGGTGTCCAAGAAAAAGCAGAAACGTAATTACAGGAAGAGATATCATCCGAAAGTGATTATATTGCCGGTATGCAGAAAATTAGATGACAGAATGAGTCCCGGCCGGTTGGTGGCAATTGCCGAGTGGCGGGACGCTAAATAATGAGGGGGAGAGGGGTGAGGCTATGAAGCACTTGGAGGATATTTTGGAAGAGATTAAGCAGTTGGGGAATTATTCGGTGATGGTCGCTTATGGGGAGGAAACGGGCTGTGATGACTTGGATATCCCGCAAAACAAAAGAAATATCAGAATATTTATGAACCCCATGGGAGTGTTGGGATCTGTAAGAGTAATGTGGAAGGGGAATTTGCCTGCATTGCGCGAATTCGATTTTACCACAAAGCCGGAGACTGTGGGCAATCCGCCATCCCCAAAGGAAGTGCGACAACAGGGATATTACGTATGGGGGACTAAGCAGGGGCTGGCTTGGTTGTTTGAAAAGTGGGATGACCGGCATGGAAACCAAAAATAAGGGGGAATGTAAAAATGCCCGAAAAGAACACTGTGAACAAAAAGGAAGCATTGACCAAGCTAATTGAGGGCCTGCCCATAATCTTTGACTCGGACTTCATCAGGATTGCGAATAATTTAAGATTTGCATGCGATCTTTACACGCCGATGGAACAACGCCTGAAATGCTATCAGAAAATTGAAGAGTTCAAAGATTATATCAATTCGGAGGGAATGAAATGAACTGGGTAGCTATTCTCAAGCACTATCAAGAAGATATCAAGGACGAAAACGTGCTGGATGAGGCCATAGCAACCTGTGAAAATTATTTTCACTATACGAATAAGGATGATTTATTGCACAGGAGCAGGCCACTGGCAATGGCATACCTGGCGCCGAAATACGAACGGGGGAAAAAGGAAAAATGATAGAAATTAAGACTTTGTTCAATGGCTGGACGAAAGTCGACAGACGAGAGGCAAAAAGGTATGTTGAGTATCTTAAGTCACGCATAACCGGGATAACGGCCAGCGAAAAGGACAATTACATTAACCGCAATAGGCTGCGGGGGATAACTGTTGCGGAATTGGAAGAGGAGGATGAAGATGATTGAAATTGTGACGGAAAAATTAGTTGAACGAGGGGTAAAAATGAGGAAGATCTTATCCATCAAGGGAGTAACGGACTACTACGATGGCCTGCCTGAAGAATATTTAGAAGGGTATCCTCGTGTTCAAAAGGATACAGACACCTTGGAAAAATTGGCTATATTAGGCGGGGCTGAGGACTTGTGTACGGTGGTTTATTCTTTTAGCATCGGAACTGCTTATTGCGAGGATTATTTCCGGGCGGC
>DASRMO010000038.1:0-8765 GCA_035647895.1 Clostridia bacterium | reverse complement strand
GTATCTACCTTTGCTTTAACATGTCAAAGACAGTATCAGAGGTATACCATTCATTTTCTTCAAGAATATTAATGATTTCCTCCTCATCTTCTGCTTCTAATAATAAGATCGGTTCCTCTTCTTTTTTTATAAAATTAATATAGCTTAATACTTTGCCTAGCTTCTCTTCCGGCAAATCATCTATTAATTCCAGGATTATTTTTTTCGATATAGCCATTTTAAACACTCCCTTCAAAATAATTATAGATGTGTTTTATAATTCCTCATTATATGTTAAGTCTCAATAGTTAAATTCAATTTCAGATTTTTCCTTCATATTTATTATATACCAAAGACATCAAAAAAACACCAAGCTTTTGTCCGGTGTTTGTGATCCTATTTCTTGCATAATTGGTGTATGAAATCATTTTTTCTCAAATGCACAATGTCAAATCTGTAAATGGTATTGGAATTAGTAATATATCACCCTGTTCATGCATTATTTCATACCTCATCATCTACATCATTATCCCAAAAATCCATACTGCTTTCACTCGTTTCTTCCAATTCTCTGAAGTTAGTTCCCCCGTTTTTAACTTTTAAATATCTTATAAAATCTATTATCTTATATATTTGATTTTCCGGAATCTCATCTATGAGTTTAAACAATATTTGTTTAGCAGTATCCATTCTTTCACTACCTTTCAAATAATATAATACATATGTTCATTATACCATGTAAAAATTTATTTTACCCACCAAATTCCCCTACAACATGATTTCAGGAACGTAAGGAGGACCAAAGCTACAGCCGAGAAATACGGGATTGAGTTATCCTACAACACGATTTCAGGAACGTAGGGGTGGACCCATGTGTCCACCCAAAAAGGCCAGGAAGAGTCTGACACCATGGTCTCACTGACACCCCCGCCACAAAAAGATGGCAAACAAAGCGTCCCCTCGCCATACCCTCGCCACTTCTATTACATTTGTGAAAAACGGGAGCACTTTTGCCCAATCATAAAAATAATCATAGTTATTTTAAATAATTGATAAAATAGATCGCCTTTCTCCCTTTTCAGAAACCAGAAAGTTTAGTGTTAAATAAAATTGTCATTTATAAAAATAATAAATCTTTTTATATCCACTAATTTATTTTTTAAAATATCATATATTATATTTTTATTTATGCTTATATATTCATGCGATAATATATTCCTGAGACCAACCATATTTACATAAACCCCAGTTTCATCATCATTTAGGTACTTTTCCTTATTTAAAATAACAAAGGCCTCCCCAAATGTTTCCGGGTTTCCCATATTGTTATCTACTACGATATGGGTTGCGATATCAATTATCATGTTTATAGCTATAAATAAATTATATTCTACCACATCCTGGATAATATCATCCCTTAAAAAATCATCTAAGGATATATCTTTAAATCTTTCCATCTTATTTAATGAAATTGACAATTGGTTTAGCCTTTTTTTAATTACATCTACATTAACCATCTAGTTCTACCTCCCTTTTCAACCTTTTTATAGTTGCATCATATGATAAATCCAAATATTTTTTTATATCATTATATTCAAACAAGGTTTTTACTTTATATCTACTTTCTATCATTTTATCATGAGCAAAAAGTAGTATGTTGTTTTTATAAATTTCGTATTTTAATAAAGGGGGCGCAGTATTCAAAATAACCAAATCAACCTCTTTTTTAAAAGCCTGTGACAGATCTGCTTTGATTCTAAGATATGTATCTGTATCTATTTCTTTTTCCAGATATATCGCAACATCTATATCGCTATCACCCCTTATTTTATTACCAGCATATGAACCGAATACATAAGCAAAGCTTATGCACTCATATCCCATTAAAATATCCCTGCCTGTTTTAATAATTTCCATATTATCCATCTCCTAAATATATACAAGAAGGGTTTGAATTTTATCTTTCATATATATTGACCCCCTCTTTTATTACATTTGTGAAAAACGGGAGTGCCTTTGCCCAATCATAGAAATAATCATAATTATTTTCAATAATTGATAAAACTATCCCGTAGCGAGTTGTTAAATTTACAACCATGTCCAATACTTCATCTCGTTTTTTATTAATTTCCCCTTCATCCATATCAACCGAAACCATAATATCTAAATCTGAACTTAATAAAGATCCGTTTTGTTCGTTTATTATCTTTTCTATTCTTTTAACATATTTCATAAACTTCACCTTCTCGTTTTACATATATACTTATATTGTATGTAAAGTGAGTATACCTGTAAAGATGAATTATTATAAACCAAGCTAATAACAAATATAGCCGGAATAAACCAAATCGTTAAAAATCCAATGCCTGCCAGAAATCTCGTCCTGTTATCGCCTTTTCCTTTGACAAAGAAAGCATCCTTTCTGTCCCTAAGCAATCTTATATCTTAGCTAACAAATCTGCTTTCAATGATTTCTTGCCTTCTCCCTGAGGAATTTCGATTCCTTAAAATTTAGCATAATTAACCTTTACTCCATCATCTAAATCGATTTCTATTTTTTGATTAGCCACATGAGCTGTTGCTTCATCATAGGCCATGCATTCCTGTATCTGTTTCAAAATCCTTTTTATACTAAGCCACCCCGTCTTCGTGACCATTTTATCTATATAGATATTGTACCACTATTTGCATATAATTGTAAAAGAATACATGAATTTTTATCATGTCCCTGCGGAAGGATATGTCCCAACTTACGCAGGAACCGATTTTACCGATGCTTTACATGAAGCGTTTGGATTCAGAACTGATTATGAGATAGTGAGTACAAAACAGATGAAAAAAAATTTTAAATACACCAAAAATAAAAAAACATTACGCAGTTTTTAAAAATATAAAAAACTCTGAAATGCCACGTTTGCAAGGCTTATCAGAGCTTTTTCGTCTTACAAGTGTTAAAGATGGGAATGTAACCTATTCCAAGGCTATAAGTAATACAATTATAATTTAAGAAATTGCATATCTGTTTAGCTACAGGAGGGCGGACCAAAGCTACAGCCGAGAAATACGAGATTGAGTTATCCTACAACATGATTTCAGGAACATAGGGGTGGACCCATGTGTCCACCCAAAAAGGCTAGGAGGGTCTGGACACCATGGTCTCACTGACACCCCCGCCACAAAAAGATGGCAAACAAAGCGTCCCCTCGCCACCAATAGAAAAACCTTTACACCTACAGGCATTTCAATTATCGAAGCATTAGAGCAGATACAGATATTGTTCTATTACAATGAAAAAGCAAAAACATGGCAAAGACATTGCAATTTAACCGATAATCAAAAAAGGCTTATATATTTAGCCGGATTCAGCATAGATATTTACACAGAAGGTTTCAAAAATTTTGCTTAATAAATTACCAGGGGTAAACTGACCACAGGATGGTAAAATATGCACCAATTATATTATAGGTGGTTTACATTCCAGTATTTATGAAAATATATTTTAAAATTATGTCAATTTTTATATGAAAACAGGCTCAAGAGTATTAATAATGATTAGGCAATAGACAAAAAGTGGAAGAAACAGCCTTTATATAGGGTTACATAATATTGGTAGCGAAATATGGGATTTAAGAAATCACATATCTGTTTAGCTACAGGAGGGCGGACACATAGGTCCGCCCCTACAACATGATTTCAGAAACGTAGGGGTGGACCTATGTGTCCACCCAAAAAGGCTAAGAGGGTCTGGCACCTGCCACCCTAAGTAAAAATAAAAGAGCCGCCTCTTAGCAACTCTTTCATATATTGATATCCCCCAATTATCTCTTTGAAAATTGAGGTGCACGCCTTGCACCTTTCAAGCCATATTTCTTTCTCTCTTTTGCTCTTGCATCCCTTGTCAAGAAACCTGCTTTTTTGAGAGGGCCTCTCAATTCTTCGTCAAATTTGGTCAATGCCCTGGAAATACCGTGTCTTAAGGCACCGGCCTGTCCTGTATATCCTCCACCCTCAACTGTTGCTATCACATCAAATTTACTTAATGTTTCAGTCAATGTTAAAGGTGATTTAACATCCCTTTTTAAAGTTGCATAATTAAAATATTCTTCAATATCTCTATTATTAATCGTAATATTTCCTTCTCCGGGTACTAATCTCACCCTGGCGATAGATTCTTTTCTTCTACCTGTTCCGTAATATGCTAACTTTGCCACCAATAACTCCCTCCTTTCCAATTTCCTCGATTATATATCCAATGCTTCCGGTTGCTGGGCTTCATGCTTATGCTCCGGCCCTGCATATACCTTAAGCTTTTTAAGCATTTTTCTTCCTAATCTATTTTTGGGAAGCATTCCCCTGACCGAATTGTAAATTAATTGCTCAGGTTTTTCCGCAAGAATTCTTCTGAGTGGAATTTGTCTCAACCCACCCGGATGACCCGTATAATGGGTATGAAAAGATTGATCCAGTTTTTTACCGGTCAAAACTATTTTCTCCGCATTAACAACTATTACAAAATCTCCCGTATCTACATGTGGTGTAAATTCCGGCTTATGTTTTCCCCTCAATATTGAGGCTATTTGGGTTGAAAGCCTGCCTAGGATTTTGCCGTCGGCATCCACCACATACCATTTTCTTTCAACTTCATTTGGCTTTGCTATATATGACTTCATTATTTTCCTCCTCGTAAACCATAACACAAAAAACTATCCGACTATGAAAAAATACTTTCCCCGCTTTTTGTCATTATCATGAACATGAATAGTAACTTATAATTTGTTTAGATCCTTCGTAGGCCAAGTTTATTCTGTCCGTCTCAGGATGACAAAACCAAAGGTGTCATTCTGAACGCATGTGAAGAATCCCGTTTTTAGATCCTTCATAGGCCGAACCCATTCTGCCGTCTCAGGATGACAAAATACGTTTTTTCATTGCAATAATAATTATCACACAGTCTTTCATTTTTTTGTATCATACTTTATATATGTGTCAAGATCCGGGGCAGTGGATCATTGTTTTTACACTCTAATTCATTTTAATGTAATGTTTCCGGCGTGTCAAGGATAATATACCTTATCCAAAAATAATCCTTGCGGCGGTGCAGTGTGCCCGGCTTTTGATCTTTCCCCGGTTTCAAACAGTTCGTTGATCCGGCCTGTTTGCATCCTGCCCGACCCTATCTCTACCAAGGTGCCTACAATAATTCTGACCATATTATATAAAAAACCGTCTCCTTTTATGTAGATATATAAACTTTTATCCCTATTCACTATATCCGATTCATAAATGGTCCTCACGGTATCTTTAACATCACTGCCGCTCGCCATAAAGGCTCTAAAATCATGGGTTCCTATAAGCATCTCAGCCGCTTCTTTCATTTTGCCATGATCCAACTTATAATAGACATGATAGCTGTAGTTTTCTAAAAATGCACTCCTGTATTTGCTCTCATAAATATGATATACATATCTTTTGGCAACAGCACTGTGTTGAGCATGAAAATTCATGGGGACCTCTACTGCATCTATAACAGCGATATCCCCCGGCAATTTGCCGTTGAGTGCCGCCAAAATCCTTTCTGTCGGAATACCGTTTTCTAAGATAAAATTGGCTACCTGGCCTTTTGCATGCACACCCGAATCTGTCCTGCCGGAGCCGTGCACCATAATATCTTTTCCTGTGAGCTTTTTTAAGGCCTTCATTATTTCTTCCTGCACGGTTATCCCATTCTGTTGTATCTGCCATCCGCAATAATTCGTCCCGTCATATTCTATTTCGATTTTTATGTTCCTCATATTATCACCACTACTAAACTACCCTATGAACAACCAAAACAACTAATAAAAATGCAGTAACGGTTAAAGCTATTATATCCTTCCTTCTCATCTTCAATTCCTTCATTTTGGTACGATTTTCACCGCCGCGATAACACCTTGCCTCCATCGCCATAGCAAGTTCATCCGCCCTTCTGAATGCACTGATAAATAGAGGAACCAACAATGGAACCAGGCCCTTTGCCCTGCTGATTATATTACCGCTCTCAAAATCCGCTCCCCTTGCCATCTGGGCTTTCATAATCTTATCTGTTTCTTCAAGCAATGTGGGAATAAACCTGAGCGCTATTGTCATCATCATAGCTAATTCATGAGCAGGTACTCCTATCCTTCTCAATGGATTTAACAGCTGTTCTATTCCATCCGTTAAGGATATGGGCGAAGTAGTCAATGTCAACAGTGAAGTCCCCACAACAAGCAATATTAATCTGAGCGCCATAAAAATCGCCCTGTAGACACCCTCCCTCGTAGCATTGAGAGGCCCTATGCTCAAAATAATATCTCCCTGGCTCATAAATACATTGATCAAAAATGTAAATATTATTATTACCCTCAGAGGTTTTAAACCTTTTAAAATATATCTTAACGGTATTTTGGATATGAATACCACGCCTAATATAAAAGCGATAATATAGGCATAAGGAATAAAGGTATTAATAATAAATAGTCCCACTATCAATGCAAATGTAACCAATATTTTTGTTCTGGGGTCTAATTCATGAACACAGGACCCGGTCGGATAATATTGGCCAATTGTAATATCCTTAAACATTTTCTCTGCTCCTCAGCCACTTCAAAATTTCTTCCTTCGCCTCTTCTACTGTGAATATATCTTCTTTCAGATTGATATTCTTTTCTTTCAACGCCCTTACCAGATAGCTTATCTGCGGAACCCCCAAACCTATAGATTCCAAAGCTTCTACTTCCCTGAACACTTCCCTGGGCGTACCTGAAAGTATTATTTTATTGCCATGCATAACGATAATACGGCTCACTAATTTTGCAACATCCTCCATACTGTGGGATACCAAAATTATTGTGTTTTTATACCTGTCATGAAGGGTTTTTATTTCCTCTAAAACCTCATCCCTCGTTTGGGGATCTAATCCCGATGTGGGTTCGTCCAATATCAATATCTCCGGTTTCATAGCAAATACACCGGCTATTGCTACTCTTCTCTTCTGTCCTCCGCTCAATTCGAACGGGGATCTGTCTTTTAATTCGTCGAAGGGTAATTTTACCACTTCCATGGCTTCTCTTATTCTTTCATCTATTTCCGATTCGGACAATCCCAAATTTCGAGGCCCGAAGGCGATATCCTTATATACTGTCTCCTCAAAAAGTTGGTGTTCGGGATATTGAAAAACCAGCCCGACTCTCCTCCTTATATCGCTCAATTTAACAGTTTTCTCCGTGATATCGATTCCATCGATAATAATTTTACCTGATGTCGGCTTTATCAATCCGTTTAAATGCTGCACTAAGGTAGATTTGCCGGACCCCGTGTGGCCAATAAGCCCTATAAATTCTCCGGTCTCAATTTCCATATTGATATCATCCAGAGCCTTAGTTTCAAACGGAGTATTCGGATTATATATATATGTTAAGTTTTCTACTTTAATTGACATAATTCCATCACCATTTCATCTACAGTCAGTATATCCCGGGGCAGCTCAATTCCCTCTTTTATTAATTCATTAGTCAGATCTGTCATCTGGGGTACGTCCAATCCCAATTCCTTTAACTGCTCCACCTTAGAGAATACTTCCTTGGGTGTCCCCTCCAATACTATCTGTCCGTCCCCCATCACTATAATCCTGTCCGCATTTACGGCTTCCTCCATAAAATGTGTGATATGGACTATCGTGATGTTCTCTTCACTATTGAGCTTTTTTATAGTGCTGATCACTTCCCTGCGGCCGGCAGGGTCCAACATGGCAGTCGGTTCGTCAAAGATTATACAATTGGGCCTCATCGCTATGATGCCCGCAATCGCGATCCTCTGTTTTTGCCCGCCCGATAACAGATGGGGTGCTTTGCCCCTGTACTCTATCATATCTACAATATTGAGGGACTCTTCCACCCTGTTGCGTATCTCTACCGGAGGAATACCCAAGTTTTCGGGGCCGAAAGCGACATCTTCTTCCACTATTGTAGCTACTATCTGGTTATCCGGGTTTTGAAATACCATCCCGGCATTTTGTCTGATTACCCATACATTTTCCTCATCTTTTGTGTTGAGCCCCTTTACAAATACATCTCCCTTGGTGGGCAGTAAAAGAGCATTCATATGCTTGGCCAATGTAGATTTCCCGGAGCCATTGTGCCCGATAATCACTATAAACTCACCGGGCTCCACAGTAACTGTGATATCCTTCAATGCCAATGTGATTTCTTCCCTATCACTTTTATAATAAAATTGTATATTTTGTACCTCTATCATTTTAGGCATAATATAATCCCTTCTTTATCCTTGCAAGTCATGTGTCAAGACTCTTGTATATTCAAGTATATTATAACTTATTTTTTACTCATTTGCCATGATTTATGAATAAAGACTTTAATTGAATTTTCGAGCAGACATACAGGTCTACCCCTGTCATTGCATATTAAATTTTTAAGGCAGACACACAGGTCTGCCCCTACTAATCCGAACTGTCCAAATCTATTCTACTAATTCGATGATTGCCATTTCCGCGGCATCGCCTCTTCTGGGTCAAGGCAGACACACAGGTCTGCCCCTACTAATCTGAACTGTCCACATTTATTCTACTAATTCGATGATTGCCATTTCTGCGGCATCGCCTTTCTCGGTCAAGGCAGACACACAGGTCTGCCCCTACTAATCTGAACTGTCCAAATTTATTCTACTAATTCAAGGATTGCCATTTCCGCGGCATCGCCTCTTCTGGGTCCAAGTTTCATAATACGTGTATATCCGCCATTACGATTTTC